>JBJKSY010000063.1:0-5932 GCA_046703645.1 Cyclobacteriaceae bacterium | reverse complement strand
AGGGACCCCTTGAAAATTGTTTTAATAGGAGATTGACCAGAGTAAAAAATCAAGTTACAGGTCATCGATAATGGAAGGAATGTGGAGAGATTGCATTTTATGACCTTGATATAATACAATTTCCGTTTTTAAAGAAGGGAAATGAGTACCGTAGAACTGATTGGACATAGTACTCCCTGTGTTATTATAATGATCAAGTTTTCAAGCTGCTGATAGTAATGAATTAGCGATATCGGATCGAGCTCTTTTACTGATTAATACAGCATTGGCAGTCATCACGCCAAAAAGTACCCAGATTAGTTCCCTGTTTTTGCCTTTGGCCTTAACCCTGGCTAGCCCATAATGTTGCTTGTGGGTACCAAAGCTTCCTTCCATCACGGTTGCGCGAACACTTCCAAGAATTTTTCTTAGTTTATCTTCCTGGGGACGTTCAACCTTGGGGCCCTTTCGGGGAAAGGAATGAAAGATCTCTTTTTCAGTCAGGTACTTGCGATTGGCATTGGTGGCATATATTTTATCGGCGCCTAATTGATGACATTGGCCAAAGATGGACTTATGTTTAAGCACACTTACTTTGAGTCGAGTGCTTTCATTAAATGCATTGAAGTCCATTTTGTCGATCATACAGAGTCCATCCACCTGGAGCATATGCACCTTCATTCCAAACTCAACCGGTTTATTTTCTTTGCCTCGTACAATGGGTCTGATATAGGGTTTGGGCAATGATACAATCCGATCTTTCAATTCCTTGGCCGGATGGGTCATCAGGAAGGTTTGCTGCTCAAGGACCTTCTTGATGGTCCGTAAATACTGCCGTTCCATAGGATTTAGCTGATGGTCGGGATGGTGATCCAGGATCGTTTGAAGCTGGCCAAGACCTTTCTCTAATAGATACAGTAGGGCCCTTTTACGTTTTTGCCCCTGCTGGTAGGTCTTTTTACGGCGTCGATCATATTCTCCTTGACGACGTTTTTGGTCCACATATTTGGATCGTGGACGAGCCATGTCACATACCTTACACCATTTATAGATCTGTTTCTCAAATATCCACTGACAACTTTCCCATAGGAGCTTCACGTCTGTGGGGAATCGAATAAAGCTTTCGTAACAAGTAGCATCCATCAGCAACACATGGGTCTGATCCATATCCCTTTTCCAGTAATCGATCAGGGTCGCCTGTACTTCTTGCCAATCCGATTGCTCGGCTATGTAACTGCGGATCCGACTGACGATCGCCATATCCCGGATCTTTTCATTATCGGCTAGCAATTTGCCACAAAATATTTGAAGGCTCCAGTCGGTATTAAATCGCCGGATTAACATTTCGTCACTGGTACGAAGATAGGCTTTCAGAAACATCAGCCCGAACATCCCCTGGGCATTAAACCACCGGGGTGCTCCTGGTCCTCTGTTCTCTTTGGGCAGACACCCGGCTAACTGATCCCAGGGAATGGTTTGATAAATCTTTCCTAGATCCGTTTCCTTGAAATTGTACCATTTTGGATGGTAATATAGCTGTGGTTGAAAGAGTTCTTTTTGTTTGTTATCTTGCATCGTTATTGTGAAGTAGACAATCACAATTTAACGAAACAAAAACCCCGAAAAAAACATTTTTTGTTCATTTTCGGGGTTCTTTTTTTAAGATTTCTTTTATTCCCTATCTCATTTTCAATCAATTAGAATTTACAAGTACTCCCTGGTAAAATATTTACTTTCTGCGATATCTGCGGGAAAAAATACAAAACCGGTTCCCGCTGAAAGCGCTGAAATTCGCAGATAAAGCCAGTTTGGTAAAATATTTACTTTCTGCGATATCTGCGGGAAAAACACAAAACCGGTTCCCGCTGAAAGCGCTGAAATTCGCAGATAAAGCCAGTTCGGTAAAATATTTACTTTCTGCGATATCTGCGGGAAAAACACAAAACCGGCTCCCGCGGAAAGCGCTGAAATTCGAAGATAAAGCCGGTTCGGGAAATAATCAACTTATATGACAAGGATGTATATCGAGATTACTTTTCAGATTTCTAAGAATTTATTCGGGTTTTCCACCCCTTAACTTCCTGAATTTTTTCAAGGCGAGGCTGTAAAAAGGAATAAGCAGGAAATGCGCAAACCTTTCCGTATACCAAAGGGCATGCACATACCAGGGAAATATAATCAGGGACTTATTCCTCCAGGCGCCGGCAAGGATCTTTGATGCTGCCTTTTGCAAAGGATAAGGTTTGAACGGCACCGCCGAGATGAATTCTGATCCGGCTACATGAACCGTTTCCGATTTTTCCATCAGCAGGGTATCCAGCCGGCCGGGACACACAAGGTTTACTTTTACCCCCAACGAACCGGCTTCGATTCGCAAAGAACGGGTCAGGCCGATAATCCCATACTTCGATGCCACATAAGGAATGATAAGCGGCAAGGGAGCCAAACCGGCCATGGAAGAAATATTAATGATTTGTCCTTTCCGGCGAGTCACCATGTCCGGGTATACCATGGAAATCACATTGACCATTCCCAGAAGGTTCACTTCGAAACATTTTCGCCATCGGACGGTATCAAGGTCCCTTGCTTCACCGGCCATGAAAATACCCGCATTATTTATAAGGATATCGATTTCGCCAAATGAATGGTTCAGGTGTTCCAGGTACCCATGGATCTGGTTCACATCGGTTATATCGACATGAAATCCTTTAATATCATTATGATCCTTCACAAAAGCCTCCAGCCCTGATTCATCCTGATCCCAGACGATCACCCTGGCTCCCAGACTTTCCATCATCACGGCAAGTTCAGCACCTAACCCGGAAGCCCCGCCTGTTATAAGGATCAATTTACCTTTGTAATATTTCCGGTAAGAATCCATTTAATGTATTCATTATCAGAAGTCTGAATTTCTCTAACCCTTAATCAAATTACTGCACCTTTTCAGAAAAGATATACCGGCGGAAGAAACATCAATAACCAGGGGTAATATACGGCAATTAATTATGCCGTACCTGAACCCGGGACCTTTTTATTCCTGTCTTTCAACACTTCCCTGAGCCGCTAAAATAAAATTTTCCCATTTATGGGAATAACATGCAACCTGGATGGATATTTTCCCATCTAAAGGTATAGACTAAATCCATAACCTATGATCCGTAACTTTTTCGTGGTTGCCATACGTAACCTTCTTAAAAAGAAATTCTATTCCTTTCTTAACATATTCGGTCTTACCATTGGTATTACAGCCTCATTGCTCATCATTTTACATATAAGCGATGAATTAAGCTATGATAGGTTCCAGTCTAAAATCGACAGGATGTACAGGGTGGCATTGCATGGGAAGCTCGGAGGGCAGGATATTTTAGGTGCATGGACACCCTCACCCATGGCAGCGGCGCTCAAGAGCGATATCCCTGAAGTGGCCGAAGCGATCCGCATGTGGCAATGGTCGGACGTAATTGTAAAATACGGGGACAAATCTTTCACGGAAAATAATGTTTTTCATACGGATTCAAATTTCTTTCAGTTCTTCTCCTTCAAACTGCTCGAAGGTGATCCTGAAACGGCTTTGAAAGAACCTAATTCAATGGTAATTACCCAATCCATAGCACATAAATTATTCGGCGATGAAGATCCGTTAAATAAAATTGTCATTTTCAGCAATGACGCCAAGGCAATGAAAATTACCGGGGTGACAGCCGATCCGCCTGAAAATTCATCCATTAAATTCAATTATTTAGTATCATTTTCTTCCAATGATTTTGGCAGGTCCAACAATTGGCTCAGCAACAGCCTGCAGACATACTTCATTCTCAACAAAGGTTCCGACATTCAGGCGGCTAAAAAGAAGATCAATGACCTGATACCTAAATATGTCGGTCCGATCCTGCAGCAGGCCCTCGGAATTAGCCTTGAGCAATTCCGGAAAAATGGAGGTGTATATGGCTATATAGTTGACCCGTTCAAAGACATTCATTTATATAACCATATTGAGGGCGATCTTGGACCTGCCGGGAATATTACATACATCTATATTTTCGGAGCCATCGGGTTTTTCATTTTATTGATCGCCTCAATTAATTTCATGAACCTTACTACCGCCAGGTCATCCGGCCGGGCCAGGGAAGTCGGCATGAGGAAAACGTTCGGCTCTTTAAAATCCCAGCTTATGGCCCAGTTCCTGATGGAATCAATGATCTTCAGCCTGATTGCCGTCATTCTTGCCTTCATCCTGACAGCAGTTCTTCTCCCGGAATATAATCTTTTGTCAGGAAAGGAACTGACAAGGGCTTCCCTCCTTAACTCTAATTTTATTTTAGGTGCGGTGGTATTAATAATCATCGTCGGATTGTTCGCCGGAAGTTATCCTGCATTTTACCTTACCCGATTTAAGATCGTTGAAGTGTTTAAAGGCGGGGCGGCAAAAGGCACTAAAGGTGGCTGGATCCGGGGGACACTGGTGACGATTCAATTTGCGATTTCCATACTTCTTATAATCTGCACTTCCCTGGTCTTCACACAAATGGAATACACACGGAACAAGGACCTGGGATTTGACAGGAAAAACGTGATCATAGTTTCCAACACCGATAAACTGGGATCGAACCGTAGCCCTTTCAAGGAAGAACTGATCAAGGACCAGGGGATCAGCAGTGCAAGTTATTCCACCAACACATTCCCGGGTATCAATAACAGGACTGTCTTCAGGAAACCCGGGGTAGATGAGGATCATATTTGCGGTCAATATTATGCCGATTATGACCAGGTTCCCACTTTAAAATTAAGGATCATTGAAGGCAGGAACTTTTCCCGGGATTTTCCGTCGGATTCATCAGCTATCCTGGTAAACCAGGCCCTGGTAAAGGAGCTGGGATGGGAAAACCCTGTCGGGGAAAGACTCATGTCATTCAATGGCCCGAAACCTGAAGAGCTGAGGGTTGTCGGGGTTATTGAGGATTTTAACTTCGAATCCCTTAGAGAAAAGGTGTTTCCTCTGGTCATACGGCTCGGTGCGACATTCGGAAACGAAATGTCTGTGCGGTATTCAGGTATAAACCCGAACAAGGCAGTTAAAGAGATCGAATCAAAATGGAAAGAATTTGCGTCCGGCGAACCCTTTCAGTATAATTTCCTTGATGACAGGTTCAACGATCTCTATCAATCCGATATGCGTATCGGGAAATTGCTGACCATATTCACCGGCCTGGCCATTCTGATAGCCTGCCTCGGATTATTCGGGCTGGCTGCCTATACGGCGGAACAAAGGACAAGGGAGATCGGGATCCGGAAGGCCATGGGAGCCTCATCATTAAGTATTGTCCGGTTGATGAATTCGGAGTTTGTCAAATTCATCCTCATCGCATTTATTGTCGCGGTAGTACCTGCCTGGTATTTTATTACGAACTGGCTGCAGCATTTTGTTTACAGGGTTCCCGTCAATTATTTCATCTTCGTCCTGAGCGGTGTGGCAGCCTTGGTCATTGCTCTATTGACAGTCAGTTATCAGTCTGTTAAGGCTGCACGGGTCAACCCGGCGGAAACGTTAAGATATGAGTAAGAGGATGGAGGGGATGGAGCGTTAAAAAAGCTTCCGGTGGAAGGTTTTAGCGAAAGGCCAGCCTGATGGGGAGGATCGAGGGCCGGGCATCCAATAGGTGCCGCAAATATATTCCATACTGAAAAACGGGATATTTCTTTTAACGACTGGATGTTCGATCCTCTATCCTCAATCCTCTATCCTCTATCTTCGGTGTATTCAGGATGGAGAACGGAGATGATTCTTCAAGTGTTATTTTACTTTAAGATACAGGATTGAAAACCCGGAATGAAAAGGAGGATTGAAGGTCACCATTGATCCTCCGTGAACTGTTCCCCCTTCCGTTTTTACTCCATTGTCAGGATCCAGCCATTCCGAATTAAATATTCTGTTTTCATTTATAAGATTTACCTG
>JBJKSY010000062.1:0-2793 GCA_046703645.1 Cyclobacteriaceae bacterium | reverse complement strand
GCCTGCCCCATAACAGGAAGATCATTATCAATGGCCCGGGGGATTATACCACCCTTGAAGCTTATGTGGTCACCCAGGTGAACCTGTTCCTGAACGGGGTGACAGGATATGACCAGTCCGTCCTTGTCCTGGATAAGGATTACCTTCGGTTGAGCAATATCCTCGGTACCGAGGTCCATGGAATGATCGGCTACGATATTTATAACCGGTTTGTAATGAGATTCAATTTCCCGGATAAAACCGTGAAACTGATAGAACCCAGAAAATTCAAACCGCCCAGGCACTATGAGGAATTACCACTCATGGTTGAGGACACAAAACCCTATATCTGGGCTACGGTGGTAACCCATGATACCACGAAGGTACGTGTCAAACTGATGATTGATACAGGAGCCAGTCATTCGCTGCTTCTGAAAGAAAATCCGGCTGAAGGAATCGACGTTCCTCCCAGGTTTATCCGTGCTGAGATCGGCAGGGGTTTAGGTGGCCCAATCGACGGGAAACTGGCAAAAATAAAGAGTCTCACGATCGGCAAATATACTTTCCACAATGTAGTCACCTCATTTCCTGACCCGCAGAATTACCCCGATTCATTAAACGATGCTAAGCGGAACGGAACCATCGGCGGAGAGATTCTTTCCCGCTTCAACGTGTACTTCGATTACCGTCATGGCAAATTATACATCAAAAAAAACAAAGACTACCGGAGGCCCTTCGGATATGATATGAGCGGACTAACCATAATTGCCACCGGGATCAAGCTGGATTCGTTCAGGGTGGCTTCGGTAAGGGAAAATTCACCCGCCGCGAAAGCTGATATAAGGCCCGGGGATTATATTCAATCCGTAGACGGTGATAGCGGGAAAGACCTGGATCTGAATTACATGTACAAGATCTTCAATTACAGTCCGGGTAAACTGGTCAGGTTATTCATTATCAGAAACGGGGAAGGCCTGAAGAAGGAATTTGTGCTTGAAGACGTCATCTGACAGATGACGGAATCTTAATTGTTCCGGGGACTCTACGGCATTAAAACAATCAGTTCTTTTATACCGGATTATTTTTTCAGGCGGAACTGAATCTTATAAATTTCTTCTGAACCTGCCGGTTTCCCTTCCTGAATGGCCGGAACCCAGCGCGGCCCGTTTTTGAGAAGACGTAAAGCTTCTTCATCACATCCGCTGCCCAGGCTTTTAATAACAGAAAAACCGGATAATGTACTATCGGCATTTACCCTGAACCTTACATAAACTTCGCCTTCCAGGCCTTTGTCTTTGGCGGTTGCGGGATAAATAAGGTGCTCCCTGATATATTGCCGGTAAAGGGAATCACCGGCCAGCGGATGCGCGGGAGACGAGGCAAGGGAAATGGCGGCTCCGCTGACTTCAGAAGGTTTGGATGCTGCCATGCTGAGGCTATTAACGGATCTTTTTTTATTATCTTCCACGGCCTTGCTGTCAATATCCGAAACCGGTTCCGATTTATTCATTTCTGCTCCGGTGGCTTCTGCCTGGCTGGGCATCTCGGCAATCGTTGGTGATGCGGGGACATTTTCCTTCCCGCTTGTTATCACTACCGTATTTCCGGACCTGCCTGTATCCGGAGCCGGTACGGGTATTTTTTTTGCCTGCTCCTTTTCACTTTCTCCTGCCGCCTGCGTGGATTCAGGTTCATTATGTGTAACCGCGGCGCCCGCATTTGTTTTTACCGGGGATATGGATTTGCTTTCAGGCAGATTCTTACCTGCGTCGCTATAGGACTTTGATATTGAGGTATCCTGGTTTTCGGTCTTCTGAAGGGCAATTTCTCCGGTATTTTTACGGGTTTTCTGAAGTACCCCGAATATTACAAGTCCCGAAACAGCCAACAGAACTATCACTGCCGCCGCTCTTAGTATCCACGGCCTCGAATAATCTTCCGTACTTTCTTCACGATGAAGAATCCTCCTGTCGAGTTCTTCGAGGTCATCACTCAGGTCTCCCTGTTTCATTGCAAGCGCCAGCCCTTCCATGGCTTCTGCAAGCATAGGATCCTCCTGCATGGCTTTTTCGACCTCCCAGGCTTCATCGGAAGGTAATTCACCTTTCAGATAGCTTACGAGGATCTGCCTGTCGATTTGCTTATGATTTTTCATCACCTGAATTTTCAATACATATCTTCAGATTCCTTTTTCCGTTCTGAATAAAACTTTTAATCTTATTCAGCTCATACCGTGTTTCGACGGCAATTTCAGCATAACTTTTCCTGTTAAAATAAAACAATTCAATACAGGCTTTCTGTTCCGCTGATAATTTTTCAATGCATCCCCGGAGCTTATCCAGGTTTTGATCCATGATACCATCATCACTAAGATGCCGCTGATCCTCCGATTCCATAAAAATTCCATCTTTTTCTTTTAAAAGATGTCTTTTCCTGTCACGAATGGCCATGAGGCAATGATTCCTGGCAACGGAATAGATCCAGCCGTTGAAATTATTAACCTTTTCCTTTCGCAGCGCCTTTACCAGCTTTTCAAATATTTCCATTACGGCGTCCTTGCTTTCCTCACGATCACGGAAATATTTCATGCAAATACCGTATATCAGGTGTGAATACCGGCTGTACAGGACCACCAGGTTATCCATATTTCCCGATTCGAAATATTTTCTCAATATCTCTTCGTCCGACAGAAGAGCCGTGTCCCTTTTTTTTGAGGGAAATAACATCATTCTTTTCCTGGATTCGGTCAATGATCTTATAAAGATAGAACCCTCCCGATTTTAATAAAAGTCATGTGTATGATTAATACACAAG
>JBJKSY010000061.1:0-3157 GCA_046703645.1 Cyclobacteriaceae bacterium | reverse complement strand
TCTCCCTTCGTCCGAATTACCGGAATCAGGTTATGAGGGTTTGATCTCAGCCAGTAGTCATTAGGCACCCCTGTAAATATTTAATTACAACAAAATCACATTCCGGACTTTTCCGGAATATCCCTGGGTGTGGAGACAGTTACCTTGAAATTTTTAATTCTCCCTTCGGCCGCATTACCGGTGTCAGGTTCAACGGGTATACTCTCAGCTTGTTTATTTAAGCACCCCGGTGGATCAGGTCAAAGGAAATTCTTTTTCTTTATAAAATCAAATTTACCGCTTTAATTGCATGTGTGAGCCGTGCCATTCCCAGTCCCTTTATTTCCGTGAAAGGGACCTGGTCCCGGCTTAATTCCTGGAAGTAAACATCATAAAAATAATTTCTCATGCTGGGGTGTTCCCGTTGCGGATCTTCTTCCCATGGAATATCGACATAGGTTAAAAGCCTCATCTCATATTTCCTGTTTTCCAGCTCTTCAATTATCCAGGGATTACAATGACCGAATTTATGATCGCTCCAGACTTTGATGACGTAAAGGTCCGTGTCACAAAAGATAAGATCGCCGGCTTCCTCCGATATTTCATCTTCGAGCTGGATCTGCCCCCTGGCAATCTCCAGAAGATCGTCTTCATGATATGGCCGGTTAAGGTTTCCGATATATTCCCGGGCATATTCGGGTACCCACTTTGTTTGAAAATGAGCTGCCAGCTTTTCCGCCAACCAGCTTTTGCCGGTGCATTCCGGACCGGTGATGGCAATTCTTTTCATGCAGTCTGTTGTTCCAGAAGTTTTCTCCATACCAGGAAGCCTGATATGGAAATGATAAAGAATATAAGGAATTGAAAACTCGTTAATACAAGTCCCTTATAAAAGTATAAGGGAATGGATATGAAATTGGCCGCCATCCAGGCATACCAGTTCTCTATTTTTTTTCTTGAAAGCAGGATCATTCCCACGAAGGAAATGGCGGTGGTAGTGGCATCTGCTACCGGCACATTACTGTCGGTAAAATATTTCAGCAGGAGATAAAGGACAATGAATGAAAGAACAAGAATTACGAGATAAGCATATACCTCCTTCTGCGTAAGCCGGGATACGGGAGGCTGTTTTCCCGATTTATCCCTGCTGGCCCAGTAATACCAGCCGTATATGCTCACGACAAAATAATAAATATTCGTCGCCATGTCGGCATAAAGCTTCGTGTGAAAACACAGGTAAACATAAATGAGAACACTGATGATGCCGGTGGGAAAAAGAAGCACATTTCCCCTTCTTTCGTAAAGAACACTCACCAGGCCGAAAAAAACTCCGCCTACCTCCAGGGGGCTGAGATTCCTTGCATCCCTGATGAGCAGTTGCATTATTTCATGATAGTCGGACATGGACAGCAAAACTATTCATAATGGCATTCTAATAGCTTAAAACAAAAAAATTAATCCATGAATCCGGATATGTCCAGGTATATGACAATGCAGGTCCCGATCGTAAAAGTGGAACTGTTATAAAATGAAAACGCGGATGAACCACACTCGATCATTCGCGTTTTGCCGGCCGGGATCATGAAGAACCCGCTGAAGTATTTTCTGCTATTTATGGAACAATATCGTATTTCTTATCAAACTGGTCCGTTCTTACGAACTCCACCCGCCGGTTTTCACGTCTTCCGGCCAGGGTGCCGTTTGATGCCTCGGGCTTGGTTTCACCGAATCCGTAGATCTTAAGTTTATCAGCCTGAACTCCCTTGTTGACAAGATAATTATATACGGATTTTGCCCTCCGTACAGATAATCCCTGGTTATAAACCGTTGTCCCGATACTATCGGTATGCCCTACTACATAAATTGATACCGGGGTGCTTTTCAAGAGGTTCACGATCCGGTCAAGGTCGGGATAGGAATTTTTCTTGATCACCGACTTGTCAAAGTCGAACAGAACTTTAACCGACAGCACACCTTCGTTTATCTCAATGGCGTTCTGCACCTTCTTGTATTTCTGGCCTTCCACCGTCACCGAATCTTCCTGTTGAGCTTTGCCGGCTTTCTCAGCTTTTCCTTGCTGCGATGCCAGTTCCTGCATGGCCATCAGTTGCTTCATCTTGACCGGATCAATGTACAGATCCTTTTCAATTTCCTTGTAATCTTTCTGGGCTACCAGGCTGATGGTGTCTTCTTTGAGCACAAAGCCGTCGACAGTAACAGCATACCGGTAGGCGGAGCCGACAGGAAGAACGATCTGGTAATCACCTGTTGCAGAATCCGACATGGTATACCCTACTTCTGTATTTTCAGGCAAAAGGTCATAAGAGATCCGCGCTTTAATGGGCTTCAGCGTTTCCGAATTATATACTCTTCCCTTCATGGCTATGACAGGAGCCGGCTGGAAAAAGATGGGTAGCGGAACACGTACAATATCTGCATCAAGTTCAGTGTTGCTTTTTGAGAAATAAGCATACTTTCCCGAAGGCGGAATATTGAAGAAATCATCATCCTCGGATGAATTGATCCCGCTTCCGAGATTCTCGGGTTCTGTCCAGTTTTGCCAGGTATCGTCAAGGCGACGGCTCATATAGATATCGGCCCCTCCAAACCCGCTGTAACCCTTCGATGAAAAGTAAAGAGTCTCGTCGTCGGCAGCAAGATAGGGGGATTCTTCCGTATGAGCTGTATTGATATCATTACCCAGGTTTTTAGGCTCTGTCCAAGTCCCGTCATCCTGCAGGAAAGAAACATACAGGTCCTTGCCGCCGTAGGAATCGAAACGATCAACGGCCATTATAAGGATTTTCCTGTTCTGGGCAAGGAAATAATCTCCGTCATTTTTCTCGATAAAGGCATTTTTAATATCTACAGGTTGAGGTGCGGTCCAGGAACCATCGCTTTTCTCCGTACTGATGGAAAGGCCCGGTTTCATATCTTCGTTTTTCTGGTAACGGTTGCCCAGGATTACCGTCATGGATTTTCCATCAGGTGTAATGGAACTTATATAATTTTCACCGGCATTATTAAAGGGTCTGCCCATATTCTTGGCTTCTCCCCAATCCCCTGTCCTGGGATCCAATTTTGAATACCATATATCTTCCGGGTCATTTACACCACCGATATTTTCAGGGTAGTTCTTTCGGCTGAAATAAAGGGTCTTCCCGTCCGGTGAAATCAA
>JBJKSY010000060.1:0-4472 GCA_046703645.1 Cyclobacteriaceae bacterium | reverse complement strand
TATTTTCAATGGCTGAAGCATTTTTTGTTTCCATTTCCATCTTTAATCCGGCTCTTTCCAATTCTTCGATCATCTTCAGGTTATTGTTGTCCCTGAAATAGGCAACAACACTTTCGGCAATTCTTTCGCCTATCTCGGGAATACCGATAAGGTCATCAAATTCCGCTTCCCGGAGTCTTTTCATGCTGCCGAAATGATTTGCAAGTTTTTCAGCAACTGTCTGGCCGACGTAACGGATTCCGAGCCCATACAGCAGACGGTTGAAAGGTTGTTCCCTGGAAGTCCGGATCCCTTCAAGTAGGTTGGTAGTAGATAGATCCTTAAAGCCTTCAAGTTGCCGGATATCATCCTCTTTCAGCCTGTAAAGATCGGCCACGGAAATTACCAGCCCTTTTTCATAAAGCATATTGATTGTTCGTTCTCCCAGCGTGTTAATGTCCATGGCATTACGTTGTATAAAATGTTCTATGCGTCCCTTGATCTGGGGAGGGCAGGATTTCGTATTCGGGCAATACCAGGCGGCCTCGCCTTCGGCCCGTATCAGTGCGGTCCCGCATTCCGGGCATCTTGTCAGGAATTCAACCGGGCTGGAATGATGCGGCCGTTTGGTAAAATCAACACCGGTGATTTTCGGAATGATCTCACCGCCTTTTTCAATAAAAACCGTATCGCCGTTATGGATATCCAGTCTTCTGATTTCATTGGCATTATGTAAGGAAGCTCGTTTAACTGTTGTCCCGGCCAGCAAAACAGGCTCAAGCTCGGCTACAGGCGTAATGGCTCCGGTACGTCCTACCTGGAAGCTGATTCCATTCAGACGTGTGGAAACACTTTTCGCTTTATACTTGAAAGCTATCGCCCATCGGGGGAATTTTGAAGTGAAGCCGAGACGCTGCTGCTGATCCGTATGGTTAACTTTTATGACAATACCATCGGTGCCGAGAGGAAGATCCTGCCGTTTATCTTCCCATTCTTTTATATAACTGAAGATCTCACCGGTAGTCATGCATAAGCGATAGGTGGGGGATACGTTGAATCCCCATTTTTCAAGGAGAGCAATAGCTTCGGAATGAGATGTGTATGTAAGGTCTTCGCCTAAAAGGCCATAGACGAAACAGCTAAGCTTCCGTTTTGCCACAATGGAAGAATCCTGCATTTTAATGGTGCCGGAAGTCGCATTTCTCGGATTGGCAAGCAGGGGCTCATTATTTTTGTCCTTGTCCCGGTTGATCTGGTTGAAAACTTCCCAGGGCATGAAAACCTCTCCGCGCACTTCAAATTCTGCCGGTATATTTTCTCCATTTATCCGCAGGGGAATGCTCCTGATGGTTCTGGCATTTGCAGTGATGTCATCTCCTTTGATCCCGTCGCCCCTCGTAGCTGCCCGTATTAACTGCCCTCCGGAATACAAGAGACTGATGGCCACTCCGTCAAATTTCAGTTCACATACATATTCAATCTCCTCTCCCGGTAAGAGTTTCCTTACCCTGGTATCGAATTCCCTGATTTCTTCTTCAGAATAGGTGTTGGAAAGGGAAAGCATCGGGTATCGGTGTTCTACCGTTGCAAATTCCTTGCTGACCGTACCTCCCACACGTTGCGTTGGGGAATGTGGATACCTGAATTCCGGGAATTTTTCCTCCAGGTCAGAAAGTCGTTTAAGCAACTGGTCGAATTCAAAATCGGTAATTACCGAAGTATGTTTCTGATAATACTGATCATTATAGAATTCAATCTTTGTTATCAGCTCATCGACTTCTTTTTTTGCTTTTTCCGGGGTCATCAGTGGTAGGGTATTTTATGATGTTATACGAATTTATAATTTCCGGGCTTTATTATAAAACGAAAAATCAGGTTACCGTTTAAGTCATCTTATCAGGCAAATCGAATGTAAAATTTTATTATATAATTCTATTTGGCAAAAAGCCATTTGTTGTAAACCGCTTTTTGTTCATCCGTAGGAGCGGGCATAACATACAGGCTGTAATGGCGTCGTGGATCGCGTGCAAGCTCCACCGTCTTGTGATATATCAGGTTATTCCTTGCAATGATCAGGTTCAATGTATCCCCGGTCTGGCGGAATTTCATATAATTCAGGAAACGGCTGGTGTTAACACGGTATCCGTTAACGGAAATTATTTCATCATCTGCACTTATTCCGGCTTTTTCGGCGGCGCTTCCGGCATATACTGTCTGCACAATACTTCTTCCGTCCTGGTCCTGCAATCCTATCCCAAGGAATGGTACATTTTCATCCTGGTTAAGATCATAAGCCAGAATTCGTGCACCTGAAAGAAATTTCTTATAGTCTATCGGCTTTGTCCCTAAAACATAATCGTCAAAAAATCCGGTCATGTCGTTACCGGTAAATTTCTGAAAAGCTTTTTCCAGGGTTTCCGTGGTGATCCCGGTATTATTTTTTTTGTAATACTGTTCATACAGGTACCGTAAAACATCATCCAGGCTTTTTTTGCCGTGGGTTGCCTCGATAACCTGCAGGTCAAGCAATGCTCCCAGAACATCTCCCTTTGTATAATAGGAAACCGTTGAATTGATAAAATTTTCATCCGGCTGGTATTGGCGGATCCATGCGTCAAAAGACGCCCCGGCAACGGATTGAACACGATCCCCCGGCATGTTTTCCACGCTGTTTATGGCTCCGGTCAATCGGTTCAGATAATCATTGTCGTGGATGTAACCCAGCCTGCAGAGAAGTACATTGTCATAATAACTGGGAAATCCTTCCATTACCCAAAGCAGATCCGTATAATTCTCCTTTGAATAATCGTATTTTACAAGGGTTGATGGCCGAAGCCGTTTTACGATCCATTGGTGGAGATATTCATGGGCTACCAATCCTAGGAATCCTATGTAGCTGCTTTGAGGCTCATATATCCACCGGTTTACGGAAAGCGATACGGAATTACTGTGTTCAAGCCCCCCGTCACCGACTTCCAGGTTGTGCACAATAAATACATATTTTTTATTCTCATTGTCCTTGAATATATCGTTGCATGCGGCAGCGATCCTGGCCATGTAGGTCTTCAGCTTGTCGATATTGTAATTCCCGGGCCCCACCATGGCAACTTCATGCCTTATTCCTGCCGCCTGAAAATCAAAGATCACCTGGTTGCCGATCTCGATGGGACAATCGACCAATTGATCGTAATCCCTTGCATGGAACAACCGCGGATTATTGGAGTCAACGGGCAGTCCCGTTGTGATTTTTTTCCATGAATCGGGTGGCTGAATATTGAGATCGATGGGAAGTTGCATTAAATCCGGAACATAGACGAACACACTTGTTCCGTTGATATAACCCTCGGTATCATCGAGATAGCTTGTACGAACCGACATTTTAAAGGCGTAAACATGGTAGGTAAATTCGATAGTTTTGACTTTGCCGTGATATACCCGCCATGTTTCCTTATCGGTTTTTATGATGGAAAGCGAATCCGAGTTCTCATCCCTGGCCGAAACATAAGTAATATACTTGGCAAAATCCCGGATCAGGTAGGACCCCGGCGCCCAGGCGGGAATTTTAAAGTCGGTATAGGGGCCGGGCTTGGGGCTTATTTTCATGGTAACATAAAAATAATGATTCTGGGGCTCGGGCATGGAAATTGTATAGGTGACAGACAGGGTTTGTGCAAAGCTCGTATTTACAACAAGAATTATAGGCAAAATGACCAGGGGCAGCAGGAATTTACTCTTCATGATTGGGGAATCTGTTAAGTTACCAAGGCAATTATTTACGTAAATTATTTATTGATCTCCTAAAATAAGCCATTTAGCAATAAGGAGGAATGAGGCTATATAAATAATCCTTAACACGTGATTTTCAATTTACATTTTATATTTTAATAAATTTGGCAAATTATAAAAGGGAAAAAGGATATGAAAAAATTATCTCTTACAGCAATATTTCTCTTCTTTATTTTCTGTCCTGGCTATGCACAACTCGGCGGCCTGGGTGGCTCTCTGTTAAAGAAGGCAGGAAAGATCGTCGAAAAAAAGGCCAACAAAGAAGCCAAAAATCAACTGGATAAAAAGGACGCTAAAACCGACAGCGTAAAATTCAATTATTCGATTATCCTCAGCGACAACTCTTCCCTTTTTGAAACCCGCGATTTCTTCCAGCGGAATAACCGCATCCTTACGAACCTGCTTACCGATAATGACAATACCAAGAGAACACCGCAGGAGCAGGGAGAAGAATGGCTTAATGTAGGAGAGAACTTTTATTCAGGCAATAAATATAAAAGCGCCGAATATTCCCTGTTGACTGCAAAAACAATCTTCGAGGACGGGAAAGCAACAAATAACCTGGATTATTTCCGTACCCTTGAGGACCTTGGACTTTTATACCAGGTGACCGGCCAGTTTAACCAGTCAGAAGATTATACCCGGCAGGCGATGGACCTGAGGGAACAGAACCTGGGCAGGGTTTCGGGGGCCTATGCAGCTTCCTT
>JBJKSY010000059.1:0-3974 GCA_046703645.1 Cyclobacteriaceae bacterium | reverse complement strand
TCGCTGGAAAGGCTGGCCGGCTTTTTCAATTCTTTGCGCTATCATTATGATGTTCCTGCTTTTCTTATTTGGTTATTCCAAAGGACATGGAGGTCCGGCCGGTCTGTTTGAACGGCTGGCTACCTGGATCAGGTCACTTTGGTCATTATTATTCACATACAGGATTATGTTCACCACCCGTCTCGCACCTCTGGAAGATTGAGTCTTACCTCTGGCCGATGTTTTTAGGATCCTCAGAAAATTTCTTGTCAGGTCATAATTAGTATTTAATTATTTCTTGGAATATTCATGAGAACGCTTATATTAACCAAGCTTTTTGCTCGACTTTTTCCCTGAAATTTTATTCGGTTTATCTTAAATCTATTTTTTATGAAGAAGGCTGATAAATTCGTAAAAATCAATCTGAAGTCAGGAATTTTATCTTTCTACCTAATCCTGATCTATTTCTTATTTATTTTAATAACACCTACTTTGAATGCCCAGGATTTAGTACTTCATAATTTTATAACTGAAACAGCAAGGGATTTTCAAAATGATCTCGTAAGCGACGGTATTTATTTGTATGGAACGAAGTATGATGGCGGAAACCATGGAGATGGATATGTATATAAATTAAAGCTGGACAGTAGTGGATATGAGGTATTATTTAATTTTAATGAAAATGTATCGGGTAAATTCCCTGCCGGCGGACTTATTTTATCCAATGGAACACTTTATGGTATTACCCTGGGTGGCGGATTTCCGGGCATGGGTGTTATATATAAAATAGAGACAGATGGATCAGGATTTCGGGTAATTCATGAATTTCAATATAATGAAGGTGCCTATCCTTATTGTAAATTAATACTGGAAGGAAACTTGATTTATGGCAGTACACAACAGGGAGGGGGAGAAAACAAAGGCAGTGTTTTCAGGCTTAATAAAGATGGCAGCGATTTTAAAATTATGAAATTCTTCGATAATGATACAGGTTGGCCAGTAACCGGTGGTATGGTTAAAATCGGATCTAAGCTTTACGGGGTTACGGTTAGAGGTGGTATGAAAGATATGGGAACAATTTTTAAAATTGACACTGCTGGAAATAATTTCTATAAAATGCATGATTTTGATGAAATTCATGGTTCCTATCCTTATAGTGGGATGGTTCACACAGGAAATTGGCTTTATGGAACAACCGGTGCGGGTGGCCCTAATGCCGATGGCGTCTTATACAAGATTGATATTAACGGGAATAATTTTAATGTCCTTGTCAATTTTGGATTTCAGTTTGGCGTAAATCCGGTAGGAAAATTATTATTATATGACTCCATGCTTTATGGTACAACTGTAAATGGCGGAAATAATGACGGGTCAATATTCCGAGTTGGGTTGGATGGAGAAAATTTTGATCAATTATTTCGATTCGATAAAATTAATGGTCAAAGTCCCGGTAGCGATTTATTGGCTATTGATTCATTAATATATGGATTTACTCCAGGTGGAATTCATGATTATGGGGTAGTTTATAGATTAAATCCTGATGGAACCAATTTTATAAAACTGAAAGATTTCGAATCTACAAATGATGGGTATTATCCCATAGGTTCGCTAATTTCAGACTCATCTTGTTTTTATGGAATGACGAGAGACGGAGGACTTTATAATCAGGGAACAATATTTAAAATCAGCCAGGATGGCAAAAGATACCATGTAATTTATAATTTCGACAGATATAATGGCTCCTCTCCTATTGGTTCCCTTACATTATCCGGGGCAGTATTATATGGAGTTACCTTATTGGGAGGTTCCGAACAATCTGGCGTATTATTCAAAGTTGATACCACAGGTTCAGGTTTTGAAAATCTTGTTAATTTCAGCAATACCTTGGGGTCATTTCCTACAGGTACCTTACTGGAATTAGGAAATTTTTTGTACGGAATGACCGGCGGGGGCGGATCTGCAAATAAAGGGTTTATATTCCGATATAATAAGATTTCAAATAGAATTGATAATTTGTTCGATTTTTCAGGCACTGATGCGTATTGTCCCACTGGCTCCTTGATTATGTATGATTCTCTTTTATATGGAAGTTGCCTCGGAGGAAAAGGCGATGGTATAATTTTTTCAATTCGCCCTGACGGAAATGGGTTTACCAAGTTAATAGATTATACACGTGAGGAAGGTGGCTGTTATGGAGATGTACTCATCCATTCAGATTCCCTTTTTTATGGTTTTGCAAGACAAGGTGGTTTAACAGATAACGGTATTTTATTTAAAATGAGCTCTGATGGGAGATATTTTAAGAAATTATTTGATTTCGATTATATCCATGGTGCTATCCCGGTTGGTTCCATCATTATCCGAGGAAATTTTATTTATGGAATGACTGAACTGGGGGGACCCAATGATGCAGGTACAGTTTTCAGGATTCGAAAGGACGGATCCGATTATGAATTCTTATATGACATTACACTTTTCAATAATGACAACAATAGCAGGAAGAAATCAAAACCAAATTCCATGAACATGATAGGTTCATTGACTTATAAAAATTATTGGTTATATACTTTAGCAACAGGAGCAAGTGGGGAATCTAGTATAGGAACAATATTCAAATATTATCTTGGGGCCATTGATATATTACCCGACAATGAAGTTATTGATAACTTTATTCCATTTCCTAATCCCGCCGGGGATTACCTTATTTTGAAAAATCATCTTCTCCCGGGAACGCCCATCAGATTAATAAATATAAATGGACAGGAAACCCATGATTTTAATTTAATTGGAAATGAACTTGATGTAAGCCGGTTGGTTCCTGGAATTTATATTTTAATAACAGGAAATAAAAAATATCGGTTTATTAAAGAATAGAATTTTTTAATCCCGTATATATCTAAAAATAATTCATCATTTTTTCGAAGTAATTTATGGACCTTAACATTTTTTCGAATAAAAGCTCCCCTCCGGATAAAAAGGAACTTATTAATGCATTGGGCAAATGCAATGTCCTTTGGTTTGAGATCATAGATTATGTGACATCAAAGTACCCGGCAGCAATGAGTGAATGGTACTTCCCGGGTGAAAAATATGGCTGGAACTTCCGAATAAAAGACAAGAAACGTGCGATCGTTTACCTGCTTCCCCGTGAATATTATTTTATGGCAGCCTTTGTTTTCGGGCCAAAAGCCTTTGAAAAAGTCATGACCAGCAATATTTCTGACCGAATTAAAAAAGAACTGGCTTCTGCAAAAGTTTATGCAGAAGGAAGAGGTATCCGGATTCAGGTGACCGCAAGGAATCTGCTTCCTGATATTAAAAAACTGGTTGATATAAAACTATCCTCCTGATTCAAATCGTACTTAGCGATCATAAAGAGCTACAATCAATTATCGCATCATTGAGTGGAATTGAGAAATTATTTTCTTTACATTGAGCCATTCATCCGGGGCTTAATTATATAAGGCAGCATTTGAATTTTACCTGATTTGATATAAACTACCTTTCATGAAGGACCGTTTATCAGAGATTTACAACGAGTTTTTTACCAGTGAGAAACTATCCGGGGTATTGTTGATCCTTTGTACATTAATTTCACTGTCGCTGGCTAATTCTGACTGGAGCAATGCTTACTTATCAATTTGGCATACTGAGGTCCTGGACCGGTCGCTTGAATTCTGGATTAATGACGGACTGATGACCTTTTTCTTTTTACTGGTCGGACTGGAAATAGAAAGGGAAGTTTATACCGGTGAGCTTGCCGATCTTAAAAAGGCCATGCTCCCGGTGATCGCCGCGCTGGGAGGTATGATCATGCCTGTGGCCATCTATCTCATATTTAATCATGGTACGTCTTTTCAACGGGGTTTTGGTATTCCCGCCGCCACGGATATTGCATTCGCCCTTGCCATCATATCGCTTCTTGGAAAAAGGGTTCCAGGGTCCCTGAAAATTTTTCTCACGGCATTAGCGATTGTGGATGATCTGGGAGCTAT
>JBJKSY010000058.1:0-3701 GCA_046703645.1 Cyclobacteriaceae bacterium | reverse complement strand
GATCTTAAAGCCGATTCAGTAAGCACACTGGCGGGGAATGGTACGGCAGGTTATCTCGATGGTATGGCGGATATAGCTGAATTTAATGGTCCTTCAGGAATATCAGTACACGACAGCATTATCTATATATCCGATTATTACAATAACCGGATCAGGAAAATAGTATTTAAATAAATCGATCACCCGGATTTATCTTGAGGATAACCATAAATAGCAATACAGATTATACAGGATGAAACAAGTTTCCTCCACTGCTGAAATTTCATTGTATAACATCCAAGGCTCCGGAATCAATCTTCTCCGGTTGGCCTTATTTATCCTGATTATTTCGGTTCTGACATCTGGTAAATTATATGCACAAAATCTTGAAAACATCGGCAGTCAGAAACCGTTTAAAATCAGCGGTAACATAAATGCCCAGCTTCAATTTTATCATGTAAACGGCAAACAACCCAACAGACCGCCTTTTATGTGGTACTTTCAGGGTAGCCCGATGGTTTCCATTTATGGAATCTCATTACCTTTTAATTTTGTCTTCAGTGAACAACAACGGGATTTCAGGCAACCGTTCAATCGTTTCGGAGTCAGTCCCTATTATAAATGGATCAGAATATACCTGGGCTATCAGAACCTTACCTGGTCAACCTATTCATTAGCCGGTCACACAATCACGGGTGAAGGCTTTGAGCTGACACCCGGTAAATTTCATATAGGTTTCATGACAGGAAGATTGCTGAAGGCAGTGGAAACCCGGAAAGTTTTTAACGGGGAAGCTATCAATTACCAGACACCTTCTTTCAGAAGACATGGTACAAGTATTAAAGTCGGATATGGCGATAGAAAAAACTATGCGGATCTTATCCTGCTCAAGGCTAAAGACGATCCTTATTCATTGGATAGTATCCCGGTTACCACCTCAATTACTCCGGGTGAAAATCTTGTGCTTTCGGCCGTAACACACCAGGTTATTCTGAAAAAATTCCTTATTGATGCAGAATGGGCGCACAGTATTTTTACTCCTGATATCAGGAATGAAACTGCATCTGGTTTTAATGACCCGGTCGCCAATATATTTGGTTTTCTCATACAACCGCGACAAGGTACAAAATCCGGTACGGCAATACGTGCCGCATTCGGTTATTCTTCAAATCCTTTCGATCTTAAGTTTAAATATGAAAGAGTCGCCCCGGATTTCAAATCCATGGGGGCGTATTATTTTCTCACTGACCTGAGAAATATCACCATTAATCCAACTGTAAAGCTATTAAAACGAAAGCTGGTCATTGGGGGAAGTTACGGGAATCAGATCGATAATCTCAATAAGGACAAAACAGCACGTACGATCAGGAACATAGGTTCCTTGATAGTAAGTTTTATGCCGGTCAGGCAATACAATCTGAATATCAATTATTCCAATTACGGGATCGGGCAGAAGTCGGGTATTCTCGAGCTTGATACGTTGACCGAAATTTCACAAACTACCAGTCAGATTGCTATTACGCAGGCTCTGAATTTCCAGGGAAAAAGTTTCATGCATAATATTCTGGCAAGTTACAATTATCAGGATCTGGCCGACGCCAATCAGAATACCGCCGCCTACAGCCAGTACCGGTCAAGTATCCTGATGCTGAATTATATGGTCAGTTATATGCCCTGGGCATTGTCAGGGGGAATCGGATTTACCAGAACAGCTTTTAACCTATCGAACAGGGAAACATTAATGACCGGCCCCCTGTTCAACCTGAACAAGTCGCTAATGAAAAATAAAATCAATGTAGCCTTAAGCCTGACTTCATACCGGAATACTGTAGATAATATACCATCCGGAAATATTACTACCCTGTCAATTCAGGCCAGTATGCGGCCCGGCAGGCACCACCGTTTCGGAGCCCGTTTTTATATCAACTACAGTACATCACAGAACATTAATGCCCTTGCTTACAATGAAAAGAAATTCGATCTGAATTATGCTTATACATTCTGAATCTCTCTATATTAACTTGACTAAGAGGTTATATAAACTCCTGGTAATCATGGGCCTGTCAGGCTTTATAACAGGCAACGCATGGAGCCAGGGATTGATTACACAAGGCGAATATATCGGCCCAATCACACTTGTGACAACCATTAGTCCACCCTATAATGTTTCCCTCGATCAGCTTAAAAATCAGATTATGATTACAATGACTTCTCCGGGAACTGCAGTAAATAATGGTTTTATTACTGTACTTATCCAGGGAGATAACGGAGTTATTGTTCAGTCTAATTTATCTTCAATTGACAGAAGTATTTCCATAAGTTCAGGTCAGACAATTACCCTGCAGGGTAAAAACGGTGACCTTGATGCCGTTTTTCAACCAAACGCGTTAAGCTATTCCGGGGTTTCAATGGGAGAAGTTTTCAATACGGGGCTTCCACCGGGAACCTATCAGTTATGTTTTCAATACTGGCAGGACATCGGGCAGGCAGCCTCCACATCTCCTCCTCAGGGTTGTACCACTTTCTCAATTCCGCAGGTATCTAACGTCAATGTAGTTACACAGGTAGTTCCTCCTTTCAGTACGAACCTTACAGATTATACCGATAATACTAAAATATACCTTCAGGCTCCGGGGTATAATGGAAACGTATCACTTTATCTTCATATTTCAGGCGATAACGGGGTTGACCTGAAGACACGCCAGGATTATATTCCCAACGATATAAATATTACAAATGCAAACCCTGTTTCCCCTGCTGACCTGGATCCTTATTTTTATTCATCCAACCTGATCGCCAGTGGTGTGCCTATGCAGGAAATTCTGGACAAGGGATTGCCGGAAGGAAATTACCAGGTTTGTGTTCGTGTACGGGATAAGAACGGAAACTTCGTCTCACCCGATGAGCCGGCCGGATGCAGTAATAAGTTCACTATCCGTTACTTCGATCCTCCGGTTGCGGTCAGTCCTGTATGCGGAGATACGCTGCATATTCCTACCCAGAATATTGTTTTCAACTGGACCCCCTCCCCCGGGGCGCCCCCATTTACCCAGTATACTTTGAAAATCGTTGAAATGCTCGATCCTGACCAGGACCCGAATGAAGCGATGCTTACTTCCACCGAACCCGCTTTTTTCGAATCCTACGTTTCCGGCGCATTATCATTTTATTACGGACCGAATGATCCTATTCTCGATCCGGGAAAAAAATATGCATGGCAGGTGATCGCTGATGATAAAGAGACCAATACGAAATTCCGGAACGACGGAAGAAGTGAAGTATGCTGGTTCGTCTGGTCCCCGGCAAGTCTTACCCCAAACCTGGGCAACGGCTCTAATGAAAACGGGCTGACATTTCAATTGATGAGCCCGGCCGGAAAAGCCGACACCATGCTGGTTGACAGCAAACATAACCTTTATGTTAACTGGGGCTGGTTATATAACGGGAATTTATTCAGGACCGATTCCCTTGATGCTTATAAAAATAAAAATATTCAAGGCTACGACTTTGACATACTTCCCGCTAAAAGGAAAACCGGCGAAAAAACGGACCCGTCCTTCACATACCATACTACGGTAAGTATGACCGATACGGTTTACCATTATGCCATAGCCCATTTCCAGCGTTCAGCCGACTCCGTGATCAGTATGGGAATGAAAAATGATTATTGGTATGATTTTGAGATAAAAGCGATCAATAACAATAATGAGGTGGTTGCCACT
>JBJKSY010000057.1:0-19064 GCA_046703645.1 Cyclobacteriaceae bacterium | reverse complement strand
TAATTCAATAAATACAACTATTACGGCTATTACCGTGGCCGTAATAGTTGTATTTATTGAATTATTTGCCATCGCATGGATCCGGAACAAATACATGGATACGCCTATCGGCACGGCCATTTTCCAGGTAGTGATTGGCGGAATTCTTGTTTTCCTTTCCGGAATACTGATCGGAATTTCCTGAAAAAATTCCGGAAATGCTTGTTGGAACTCTTTTTCTTTAGGGCTCCCCGGCCTGTTTATTATTCTTTAAGTCCTGCCGGGAATCAAAATTAAAGGGACCTTAATTTGCTGCCGGGTTTCGTGCAATTTTCTGGTCCCCCTATATCTTAAAACTATATTGATCTGAGATTCTTTATTGCCTGGTAGAAGTCAACCATCTCAAGACCGCTCTTTTCCCTCTCTTCCATTGCAGATACTGTCTTGGGAGGCGGTACAATCACTTTATCACCGGGTTTCCAGTTAAGCGGCAGAGCACATGAGTTCTTGTCGGAAGTCTGCAATGCAGTAAGAACCCGTTTTATTTCTTCCATATTCCTTCCGACATTCAGGGGGTAATACATGATCAGCCTTATCTTCCCGTTGGGATCAATATAAAATACGGCGCGGACGGCAGCAGTTTCACTTTCTCCCGGTTGAATCATCCCGTATAATTTTGCCACTTTCATGTCAATATCGGCGATGATCGGAAACTTCATCAATATCCCCATATTCTTCTTGACGTTGTTGACCCATGCAACATGGGCATGAATGCTGTCTATACTTACACCCAATAATTTTGTATTCATTTTTTTAAATTCCTCCTCCTCTACGGCAAACCCGGATAATTCGGTGGTGCATACAGGTGTAAAATCAGCAGGATGAGAAAATAAAATGACCCAGCTTCCTTTATTATATTCTGAAAGCTTCAGGGGGCCTGTAGTCGTAACAGCGTCAAAATCAGGAGCTTTATCCCCAATTCTTGGCATGCTGAAAGCCTGGTTTGTTTCCATAAAAATTTATGTTTAAAAAGTTTGAATTATTTAAAAATCTCTTTTTAAAGTTATATAAAATAATTTTTGAAAAGCTGTATTCGGATTTAAAATATAGGATTTCTTAAAGTGAATATGAGTAATCTTGCATTTTAAAAATCAAATGATGGAAAAAGAGGATATAGCCAGGATCCGCGATAAAAAGGGATTTATTATCGATATGGATGGCGTGCTGTATCACGGTAACAAGCTCCTGCCCGGTGTTACCGATTTTGTAAACTGGTTGAAATCGGAAAATAAGAAATTCTTATTCCTTACCAATTCAAGCGCCCGGTCTCCCCAGGAGCTCCAGGAAAAACTTTTCAGGATGGGAATTAAAGTAACGGAAGAAAGGTTCTATACCAGCGCACTGGCTACCGCACGGTTCCTTGCCAACCAGAAACCAAATGGAAGCGCTTATGTTATCGGAGAACCCGGTCTGATCAGGGCATTATATGAAGCCGGTTATTCCATGAATGACACAAATCCTGATTATGTTATCGTGAGCGAAACCAGGGATTATAATTATGATAAGATCCAGCATGCCATCAACCTTGTACTTAAGGGGGCCCGCCTGATCGGCACAAATCCGGATGTTTCAGGCCCGGTTGAATCCGGCATTGCACCCGCCACCAAAGCATTGACGGCACCCATTGAAATTGCCACGGGAAAGAAGGCTTATTATATTGGCAAACCCAATCCGATAATTATACGGCATGCCATTAAAACCATTGATTGCCACAGCGTCGAATCAATTATTATCGGTGACAGGATGGATACGGATATCATTTCAGGAATCGAATCAGGAATCGACACATTGCTGGTATTAAGCGGAATTACCACGATTGCTGACATTGAAAAGTTCGCCTACAGGCCAAAATATATCCTCGAAAGTGTTCACGATATTATCAGAAATTAGAATTCATTTTTTAATTATACCTTCATACAGAAAACCTACCATTCTTTAAGATTTGTCCTGGAGTTTTTGTTAATTTTATTTTATATTAATCCCGGTTCCTTTTAGTTAATTTAAATCGATTTTTTATGAAGGCAAAAAAGATTGCAATGATTGGCGGTGGATTCATTGGCGATTTCTATACATCTACATTGCACAGTCAACGGAGAACTGACAGAGTTCAGATTATATATTCCAGGAGTGAAAGTTCGGCAAAAAAAATTGCACAGCGCTGGAATATACCCGAATGGACTACTGACATGAAAAAGGCTATAACGAATCCTGAAATAGATACAGTAGTTATCGGCCTTCCGAATCACCAGCACCTTGAATCGGTTAAATTGGCTGCCGAGGCCGGTAAGGCAATTCTCATCACAAAACCCCTGGGAAGAAATGCCCATGAAGCCTGGGAAATCATGGAAATAGCAGAGAAAAACGGAGTCTTTAACGGATACCTGGAAGATCTCTGTTATACGCCTAAAACTCTGAAGGCAGTGACATCCATTAAAAACGGGGCGCTGGGAGATATCCTCTGGGTACGCAGCAGGGAAGCTCATCCCGGCCCGCACAGCGACTGGTTTTGGAATCCGGAATTATCAGGGGGCGGAGCGATCGTTGACCTGGGTTGCCATTGTATTGAAATTGCTAGGAACTTTATAGGCAAGGAAGTAATGCCCCTGGAGGTAATGTGCTGGGCCGACTCCCAGGTAAAACCCATTGAAGCGGAAGATCACGCCATTGCGCTTGTAAAATATGCCAACGGTGCAATAGGTCAATTTGAAGTCAGTTGGTGCTTCAGGGGAGGCATGGACCTTCGTGATGAAGTAATGGGAGTTGAAGGTACCCTTTTCTTAAATCATTTTCTCAGAACCGGTTATGAAGTATTTACCGCCCGGGGTGAGGGAGATTACGTAGCTGAAAAAGCAGAATCGGCAACAGGTTGGTTATTTCCCGTAGGCGATGAGGTGAATTCCCTTGGGTACGATCATATGTTTACAGATATGTTTGAATCAATGGAAAGCGGCCGGGCACCTATGGAAACCTTTTATGACGGCTATATTGTTAACTCAATTATTGATGCCTGCTATAAATCCGCGAAATCAAAGAAATGGGAAACCATTGACCTGCCGGTGTGGAGAGGCAGCAGGGAAATTAAAAAAGGACCGGTCTTTAAAGAATTTGACGGAAATTATTTCCTGATCAAGGAAGAAAAACTTCCTGATGGATCAGTTAAACTTATCCTGAAGGATAAACAATCAGGGAAAATAATTCAGAAGACCAGGTAGATCTGTGTCACACAAAACCTAAAAGCAATCAAAGAAAATCAATTACAGGATTTTAAAGCAAAATCCATGAAGGGATCACAAGTCATTGGTACCAGTCTTTAAAAATGGCTCCCATTCCACATGGGAGGTTCCGGAATAATCCCTTAAAAACATTATATAGGAAGGTTTGTATGGTGGATTTTTAATAGTAAGCCCGACTTCTTCAGGTGTGAAGTCCCCTTTTCTTGTATTGCAGGGCCTGCATGCGGTAACAAGATTAGACCAGGTGGATTTTCCGCCTCTGGCTTTGGGAATTACATGATCAAGTGTAAGGTCATGCGAGGTTCCGCAATACTGGCATTGATAGTTATCTCTTTTAAATATATTCTGTCGATTCAGAATAACTCCTTTATAAGGAATGTGTATATAAACTTTCAGACGGATGACGGCCGGCATGGGGAATGATCTACTGACACTTCTCAAATATGAATTTTTCGTCGCCGAAACCATATCGGCTTTTTCGAGAAATACAAGAAGAAAAGCTCTCTGCACCGAGCACACCGATAAAGGGCTATAATCCTGGTTCAACACCAGCACTCTCCTGTTCATCATTTTAAAACCCTCCTTATGGAATTAAACGTATGAGTCTGTTTCCCGGTATTTTCATTAAATATACCCTTTTCGTTAAAATTATCGATCCGTACGAGACCTGATGCATGAATAATTTTATCCTTGCCCAATAATATGCCTACATGAGTAACCTGACCTTTTTTGTTTTTGAAAAATGCCAGGTCTCCCGGATTTATTCCGGCAATATCATTGACCTCCATTCCCTGGTTAACCTGGTCTTTCGTATCTCTTTTCAGGGGGTATCCCGATATTTTAAAGATCATCTGGACAAAGCCTGAGCAATCAATTCCAAATGGCGATTTCCCTCCCCATAAATACGGGACATTTTCATATTTCATCGCCACCTGGATTAAAAAATCCGCATCCCGTTTTTGACCCAGGTCTTTTGATTCCCCGTTAAAAGCGAATTGTTCACCATGATCAAAAATCTCTCCTGAAGAAACCGGCAGGATACTCCCGATCACGATATTAAGCGGTCTTTTTTTATAAAGTATTCTGGAGGTTATATCCGTACTGATCCGGTAATCATTCTTGGATAATTCCTGGTAAAATTCTTCCGAAATTCCATGATGCTGATTCTTACTTATCCATCCTTCGTATCCATCATACAGAATATTGATCCGCAGCCAATCTTTATCCCTGGTCTGATCAATTACAAGATAAGGATCACCGAATAGCAACTGAGTGATCATCTCACTTCTTTGATCCGGCTCCTTTCTGACTGCTGCAAGACTTAACCGTGTCAGACCATATAATTCCATATTCCCCGGAAATTAATATTTTAATCTGGACATATCGCGTTCCATGTCCTTCTTTTTAATTGACTCCCTCTTGTCATGAAGTTTTTTCCCGCGTGCAAGGGCAATTTCAACTTTTGCAAACCCTCTCTTGCTCATAAAAACCTTTGTAGGTATAATGGTTAATCCTTTTTCTTCACTTTTAGCCATTAGTTTTTTTAATTCTTTACGGCTTAATAACAGCTTGCGGTCTCTTCTGGGTTCATGGTTGAAATGCGTACCCTTATCATATGGCGAAATATGGAATTCATGCAGAAACAATTCGCCCTTGAAGAAAGAGCAATACGAATCTCCGAAATTTATTTTTCCGAGCCGGATTGATTTTATTTCAGTTCCCATTAAAACAATACCTGCGATAAATTTCTCAAGAAACTCATATTCGAAAGAGGCCCGTTTGTTTTTTATATTAATTTCCCCTGAAATCTTTGTGTCGGTTTTATTCATTCCTGATTAATTTACCAAAGTGATTCAATGATCCGATAATCATTTTTTAATATTTCATACGGGCATCCGGTCCGGAGGCAAATGAGCCAAACTGTTCAGCAATAAATTTATGATACCCGCACATGGCGATCATTGCCGCATTATCTGTGCAATATTCAATCCTGGGAATATAAATCTTCCAGCCAAGATCTTCTGATCTCTTTCTGAGAATTTCCCTGAGCCCCGAATTCGCTGAAACCCCGCCGGCAATTCCAATGGATTTTATCCCCGTATCAGCTACAGCCTTTTCGAGTTTCGAAATGAGCATATGAATAATCTTTCCCTGTATGCTGGCACAGATGTCCGGTAAGTTGTCTTTTATGAAATCAGGATCTTGCTTAACCCGGTCCCGTAAAAAATACATTACAGCGGTTTTTATACCGCTGAATGAAAAATTCAAACCCGGTACATCCGTATCGGGAAAAGAAAATCTGGCGGGATCACCTGACGTGGCATATTGATCAATCAACTGTCCTCCGGGATAGGGCAATCCTAACAATTTAGCTGTCTTATCAAAGGCTTCCCCGGCGGCGTCGTCCATGGATTCTCCCAATACGGTCATTTCCAGATAATCATCTACGCGTACGATTTGGGTATGACCGCCACTCACCGTCAGGCATAAAAATGGAAAATCAGGTACAGGTTCATCAATAAAGAGAGCCAGAATATGTGCCTGCATATGATTCACTTCGATAAGAGGCACCGATAATGAAGCAGCCACTGCTTTGGCAAAAGAAGCTCCAACCAGAAGGGATCCAAGCAGGCCCGGACCCTGGGTATACGCAATAGCATTCAGTTCCTCCTTGGCAATATGTGCTTGATCCAATGCCTTATATACTACGGGTATAATATGCTGCTGATGAGCACGCGAAGCCAGCTCGGGGACTACGCCGCCATATATCTCATGGATTGACTGACTTACGATCACATTACTCAGTATCCTGCCGTCGGACAGAATTGCGGCTGAAGTCTCGTCACAGGAAGATTCAATGGCTAGTATTTTAATACCCATAAATTAATTTAAGCATCAATTTTGGCCAATTATTTAATAATTTTGTAAAAATAATCGTTTAATTATCAATCTGATAACAATTTAACTATCCGGTAGCGTGGTAAGAAAGAGGAGCCTGATAAAATTAATGATCTGGGGTTCGTATCGACGGCCTGTAATGAAGATCATCGCAGTCCTCCTGCTATTTTTCAGCTCGATCATTGTTGGCGTCGTATCACTATACCAGTTTTCATCCATACAAACAGAAACAGTAAGGATGATCACACGATATTTATCCAATAAAATCGGAATGCCGATCTCAGTCGATCATGTCAATATAAACTGGTTAAGGGAACTGGATCTCGATAACGTAAAAATACTCGACCAGAACGGCGGAATACTTATTGCCGCAAAAAGGATCAGGGCCCGATTCAGTCCTCTTACCATATTCAGGAATAAAAATATAACCTTCAACCATGTTTGGGTTGACAGCGCCGATGTAAGGATCGTTAAATATGATTCCGACGGTGAATTCAATATTGATCTCTTTGTAGAGGCAATAAACAATTTATCGGGTTCCGATACTACCAGCAACAATTCTTCCGGATCGAAATTCATTATCAAGAAAGCCGAACTTTATAATTCTTCTTTTACGCTTTCCGATCCTTTTAATGATACCTTAAAAGACCAGTTCAACTATAACCAGTTTCGTCTTTTAAATATAAATGCCCATATAGATAACCTGGAAAGTTATCTTGGGACCTTTACCATCGGAGTTAAAAATCTTTCATGTACTGATTCCGCAACAAATTTTTCCATTCATCAGTTAACCTGTAATTACCAGATTTCGGATACCGCGATGGAGTTTCATAATCTCAATCTCGATGCGGGAAAAAGTCATATTGATGCGGATTATGTATTCCGATATAAAGACCAGGGTGATCTGAGTTCTTTTAATGACAAAGTATCGATCGTCGGAGAATTAAAAAGCTCGGATATTTTCAGTAAGGATCTTGGTTTGTTCGCCACCTATTTTGAGGATGAATCCAGAAATTATCACCTTTCCGGGAAAATGGATGGTCCGATTTCCAATTTTATTGTAAAGGATTTTAACCTGCAATTCGGATCCATCAGCCGAATCACCGGGAATCTTTCGATGAACGGCCTGCCGGATTTTGAGAATACTTTCATCGACCTGGAAGTAAAAAACTCGATCCTGGATCCGTCAGACCTGGCGGAATATTTCAACCCGAATTCCTTTGAAACAATAAAACGATTCGGAAATTCCAGTTTTATAGGAAGGTTTACTGGATTCCCTAAGGACTTTGTTTCCTATGCAAGCTTCTATACACAGATCGGGCAAATTAAAAGTGATATAAATTTTAAAATTGAAAAAGGAAACCTGGCTTATTATACGGGAAAGATCCTTACTACCGATTTTGACTTCGGAAAGCTTATTGACCGGCAAAATTTATTTCAGCAGGTTGACCTGAACGGCTATATAAAAGGAAAAGGTCTGAGGCTGAATGATATGGATTTTAACCTCAATGCCCAGATTTCAAAACTGGGGATCAACCACTATGATTTTACGGGTATTAAAACCGACGGAAGGCTGACATCATCTATTTTTGACGGATTTTTGAGTATAGATGATCCTAATCTCAAGTTCTCAGCAAACGCGAATATCAACCTTAATAAAGGTTCCGAAAAGATAAAAATTAATGCAAAGCTTGACACTGCCCTTCTGCAACCCTTGAAAATTACGAACCAGTATGCATTTCTATCCAGTAACATTGATGTGGATTTCAACGGGCTGCAAATTGACCAGCTAATGGGTTATATTCATTTGAATCAAATGAGATTTCAATACGGAAATAAAAAGATCGCTTTTCACAAATTCAACCTCGTATCGAGGAAAACGGATTCTTTGCGTCAGTTTTTCCTGAATACGGATGATATTGGCGTAAATCTCAGCGGCCAGTTCAATTACACCGACCTTGCCAGGGATCTTCCACGGATCCTGCAGGAATATGGCCTGCTGATCAATAACGATTCGCTGCAAATAGCCCGATATTTTCATAAATTGAAAAAAAGTGATACGGTAAAGTATCGTCTTGCATATAAAATAGATTTGTTGCATATAAATCCGGTAATCCACCTTTTTTATCCTGAAATTTCAATTGCCGACAGCTCTAGTATCACGGGCACCATAATGGGCGGAACCCGTTCTTATTTTACACTTTTATCAGAACCGGACAGCATTCAGTATAACCGTATTACCCTTCTCAAAAATCATTTTGAGATCAATGCCGAGAAATTGACCGGAGGCCGTCAGGTAAAACTTGATATGAATTTCAAATCGGCATACCAACTCCCTGTTAACGGGCCCGGATTTTCAGATCTTGCATTTTCAACCCATTGGGAGGATGACAGCATCAATGCCAGGTTTAAAATCAATCAACCTGAAAAAAATAACTATATTGACCTGGAAGCTTCCGCAGATTTTCTTCCTTCCTATACACTATTTAAAATTATTCCTGTCAGGTTTCAGTTGCTTAATGAACCCTGGGAAATATCACCGACCCATTATTTCATAAAAAAGGGGAAAGAACTTGATATTCACGATCTGCTTATCTATAACAAGGAACAGTCGGTAAATATCTATGGAAGCATTTCAGAGGATTCAACCAAGAGCCTGAACATTAATATAAATAATTTTAAAATATCCAACCTTAACCTGATTCTGCCTAAGGATTTTTATGGTCTCGTCAACGGATATGTAAGAGTTGAAGGGATTTATAATAACCCAAAGGTGAACAGCAAATTATTCATCGACAGCCTTGTCATTGAGAATTTCTATACAGGCGATGTCCGGATCTCAAGCATCTGGAATAATGACAATACGGCCTTTGACATGGACCTGAATGTCATCAAGGACAAAAAAGAAGTGATTGCCGTAAAAGGGAATTATTACCCGCTGCGTAAAACTAACCAGCTTGATTTTAATGCAAATCTCAGGGACGCCAACCTGAATGTACTTCAACCCTTCTATGAAGATCTCGTATCGAACCTAAAGGGCTTTGCCAATGGGAAGTTTACTATTTCCGGAAATGTGGATTCACCGGAAATTCAGGGGACCGCAGATGTTACCAATGGAAATATAACCCTTGATTACCTTAATACCACTTATTCCATGGAAGGCAAAGTTACTTTTACCAGAAATGAAATCAGGCTTGACGGTATTAACCTTAAGGATAAATATAATAATACGGGAACGGTTAAAGGCTCGATTTTTCACACCGGTTTCAAAGACCTCCGTTATAACATTAACGGAACTTTTAATAATCTCAATTTACTGAACACTTCCATTAAGGATAACTCCGAATATTACGGAATTGCCTACGGTACGGGCAATATTGCAATTACCGGTGATGATAATAACTTAAATATCGCGGTTAATGCAAAGTCAAACAGCGGGACAAGGCTCTATATTCCTCTTACAAGCACAAATGAAGTTCAACAGGAAAATTTTATTCAATTTACAAGTCTTAAGGGGGAAAAGAACATTTATGCCGCAGAACAGGAAACTCAGAATTACCTTAGCGGCATAAGGCTTGATTTTAATATGGAAATAACACCTGATGCATACTGTGAAATTATTTTTGATCCTACTACGGGTGAAATAATTCGGGGACGTGGAAACGGAAAATTGAATCTGCAAATTGATACCAAGGGGGACTTTAATATGTTCGGGGAATATGACATCACCGAGGGTTCCTATAATTTCACCTTGTCCAATATAATCAATAAAGCTTTTACTATTCAGCCCGGCAGTACCATAACATGGTCCGGTGACCCGTATTCTGCTATCCTGAATGTAACGGCGGAATACAAACAACTTGCCTCCCTTGCTCCCATCTTCACTCCCTATATCAGCCAGGAATCCAATCCTTCCTTTTACAGCAGCCAGGAAATGTTAAGAAAATATCCGACTTCCGTTAATCTTTATTTAAAAGGACCGCTGATGTCCCCGGATATTACATTCGGCATCAATATTGAATATCCGCAAAATCTTACGGTCGACAATGTGAGTTTTTCCACTATCGTATCTGCTTTTGAAAACAAAATACAATCCAACGAGCAGGAATTGAACCGTCAGGTTTTCAGTCTCATGGTTTTAAGAAGGTTTGATGAAGGATCATTTAGCGTTTCCAGTTCCGATGTCGGAAGCAGTGTGAGTGAATTCATTTCGAACCAGCTTAGCTACTGGGCAAGCCAGTTAGACCAGAACCTGCAGGTAAGTTTTGATATGAATACCCTGAATCAAAAGACAGCCAACACATTTCAACTTACGCTTTCCTATTCCCTGGCCCAGGGCCGGCTGAGGCTTACCCGGGCCGGAAATATTTATTCTGACCAGACCATTAACGATGTATCAAATATAATTGGAGACTGGACGCTGGAGTACCTTCTGACACCCGACGGAAATCTGAGAGCCAAAATGTATAACCGCTTTAATTATAATACCCTGACCACCAATGCATACGGCAGCTCAACCAACAGTACCGGATTCAGTCTCATGCAGACCGAAGGATTCAACAAATTCTCCGAATTATTTAAAAAAGGCAACCGGAAGGACAGACAAAACCGGCAATATACCCAATATAATGAAGGGGTTCTTCCAGGAGAAAAACCCAGCATAGATAAAAAGCCTCAACAGGAAAAGTAATCGCTTAATATTCAGCTATATATGGTATTTAACGGGATCAGTATTGCCCATAACAGGTAATTTACAGGACAGGGAAGAACCGCAGAATGATCAAAAAGAACAATTTCCTGATCAAATCAATATAAATAACCGATTTTTGCACTAGAAAATGGAATTTTTAACGTGGAATTCCGGTAAGTTTTTTTAAATTTATCAAGAAATAATTACGTTTCATATAAAAATATTAATAATTCCCAGTAAACCACTACCTATATGGCGTTCAAATTCAACGAATTTATGATGCGGTTAGCCGATGAAATCGGCGGCCAGTTTTCTGAATACGATAACAGCAAATCCGTAATTATCGTACCATTACAAGACAACCGGTTTCAGGCTGTACTGGGTTTAGTCAGGTATAATGAGAAATTCAATAAGACTTTGATTGAATTTACATCCAAGGTCTGCAAATACACCGAGGATATTGATCTAAAGGAATTATTAATGGAGAACTCAAAATCCTGCTATGCCAAATTTGTTATAGCTGATGGTTATCTTAAGGTTGACGGCGCTGCATTTCTTGAAAACATCAATGAAAATGGGTTAAAGGAAATGTTAATTGAAATTGCCAATAAAGCAGATGAATGGGAGCTGAAATTAACAGGACTTGATGTGAACTGAAATAAATTATAGAACATAACGGATTCTTTAAACCTTGAAATGATGCAAGCCGTCTTATCGCTCCGTTAGAACCTAGCGGGGAGGAAAGTCCGGGCAACAAAGAGCACCGTACTTCCTAACAGGAAGGTTTCGTGAAAACGGAACAGCCAGTGCCACAGAAAACAAACCGCCGGGAGACTGAAAAGATCTCCGGGTAAGGGTGAAAAGGCGGGGTAAAAGCCCACCGCTTCAGGGGTGACCCTGAAGGCACGGTAAACCTTACGGGTTGAAAGACCAAATAGATTCTGCCGTCCGGCTTAGCCGGAAAAGGGTTGCTCGCCCGATCAGGCCGGCAGAACGGGTAGGTCGATAGATCCCTGTGGTGACGCAGGGGCCAGATAAATGATAAGAACTCCTTAAATTAGGAGAACAGAATCCGGCTTACAGGCTTGCATTATTCTTTTATTAAAATTATGCCTCATATACTTATTATTGATGATGAGAAGAGTATAAGAAATACTCTCAGGGAAATTCTCGAATATGAAAAATACACCATCAGTGAAGCCAGGGATGGAGAAGAGGGTTTCAAAATGATTGCCGAAAATGACTATGACGTTGTTCTTTGCGATATCAAAATGCCGAAAATGGATGGCATTGAGGTTCTCGACAAAACCATGGAACAAGGCAAGGAATTGCCTTTTATTATGATTTCAGCCCATGGCACCATTGAAACAGCCGTTGAAGCCACAAAAAAGGGAGCCTATGATTTTATTCAGAAACCGCTTGATCTCAACCGGTTGCTTCTGACGCTGAGAAATGCCCTCGACAGAAAAAATCTTGTCAGCGAAACCAAAGTATTAAAAAGAAAAATATCCAAAACATACGATATCATAGGAGAATCCCGGCCCATCACGGAAATAAAGGAGACAATCGATAAGGTAGCCCCTACCGATGCACGGGTACTTATTACCGGAGAAAACGGCACCGGTAAGGAACTGGTCGCCCGATGGATTCATGAAAAAAGTAACCGTGTCGATCAGCCGTTAATCGAGGTCAATTGTGCAGCCATTCCATCAGAGCTCATTGAAAGTGAATTGTTCGGCCATGAAAAAGGATCCTTTACTTCAGCCGTGAAGCAACGGATCGGCAAATTTGAGCTTGCAAATAATGGCACTCTTTTCCTTGATGAAATCGGTGATATGAGTTTATCCGCCCAGTCTAAAGTGCTCCGGGCCTTGCAGGAAAACAAAATTACCCGGGTGGGCGGTGATAAGGAAATTAATGTCAACGTGCGCGTTGTAGCTGCCACCAATAAAGACCTGAAAAAAGAGATCAGTGAAAACAGGTTCCGTGAAGATTTGTATCACAGGATCAGTGTAATATTAATTCATGTTCCGCCCCTGAGGGAGCGTTTGGATGATATCCCTATGCTGGTAGAAAGATTTCTTACAGAAATTGCAGAAGAGTACGGAGCAAAGAAGAAAAGCATTCATTCCGATGCCCTGAAACAGCTACAAAAACTCCCCTGGACCGGCAACATACGTGAACTCAGGAATGTAATAGAAAGGTTAGTAATTATGAGCAACGATAATATATCGAAGGAAGATGTAGTGAAATACGCCCTTGTATAGGTAAATTAATTCCTTTGTTCCTGGGTTTGCTGTGCCGTGGTATTTTGAGTATAAGTCGGACATGTCCTTTGAGCACAGGCTGAAAGACCCAGAATAACTAAAGCAAGCAAAAGGGCTGAAATCTTAAGTTTAAGCATAATTGAAATTTCTTGGTAATTACAAAAATAAACAAACTTCAATTTTATCAAAATATATTTATAAATTAATTTATCAGCAGGTTACATCCCCTGATATCGCTGTTATCAAGTCTTCCAATCACTTCAAAATCACCATTTTCATGTAACTTGCCAAGATCCCCGGTTTCAATAAATGCGCAGGAATGTATGTTTGCAAGGTCAATGATATTTATTGCTCCATATTTCAGCCGCTCGTCAATGCTAAAGGGATCATTTATTTCCCTGAGATAAATTTTCATCCAGGGAGGGCACCTGAAAAGGCCGTATCCTGAAGAATAAGCCTGGGAAAGAAGCTCGGTCATTCCATATTCGGAATGGACCGACTTCACATGAAGGTGCCTGATCAAAAATTCATGAACTTCCTCCCTAATTATTTCTTCCCTTCTTCCTTTCATTCCTCCGGTTTCAAGGACAATCAGGTCGCCTAAATCCATCGGATATTTTTCAGCGAAATCCAATAAAGCATATGTTACTCCCCATAATATTATTTTACGGCGGGAATGGTCTTTTATATGCCTGATTTTACCTGACAATTCATCAATGTTATTAAGATAAAATCCCGAATCATTACAGGCAGATTTTTTTATGAAATGATCAAGCATATAAATTAATGACGAATTTTCCCGTTCCAGGTATGAGGGCAACAAGCCCAGGAATATAAACCGGTTCAGGGATCCGTAAAATTTATTGAATATGGTTTCCGAAACACTGTTGTAAAAGTCAAGACTTTCTATAAAATGCCGGCTGGCATTCTCCGAAGTTGTGCCCGAGCTTTGGAATATCTTTTCTTCCTGCCATTCCGCGGTCTTTACCTTGTAATATCGAAATAGCTGAATAGGCATAAAGGGTATATCATGAGTATTATTTACCTTTTCAGGGTTAATTCGAAGTGATTTTATATATTGCTGATATACAGGATTGTATTCTGCCTGGAATTTAAATAATTCAAGAGCCGAATCTTCAAATTCATTCAGGTTAATTGAAAATATGCGCTCTTTATAACTTTTGATATCATTCATCGTTAGTAATTTAGCCTGAAAATTTCCCTGAAGGAAAGTTTTTATAGCCGCCAATATGGAAAAATTACCCAAATATTCTGTTTTGTTTCTTACCGGATCAATTTTTTTTCTGGCCTGCACACGGCCGCCCGACCTGCCCCTTATTCCATCCATAGAATTTGAAAAGGTGCAATATGTGGAAACAAGCGGGTCGGATTCATTAATAGTATATATTCACTTCAAGGACGGCGATGGAGACCTGGGACTGAATTCCGATGAGAACAGTTACCCGTATGAGCCTTATGACGTTGTGCTTAATAATAACGGGGACACCGTGATGTTTGGAAGTCAGGCCGGTTTACCTGCCTATAATCCCATTGATTATATTATTAACAGGGATAACAGCGGAAACCCGATAGATACGTTTTTTGTAAAAGTCAACCCCAATCACTATAATTATTTTGTTCATTTTTTTAAAAAGTACAAGGGAGAGTATACGGAATTCAAGTGGACTGATCCTCCATATTATCAAACCTTCGACGGAAGATTTCCCATTTTGAATACAAGTGAAAATGCCAGACCGCTGGAAGGGACGCTTCGATACGGAATGGTTTCCACAGGCTGGTCGTATATATTCAGGGACACAATGAAAATTTCAGTCCAAATCCAGGATCGTGCGCTGAACAAAAGCAATATAGTCGAAACACCTGATTTTACTTTGGCCGGCATTAAAACCAAGTAATCAGGAATCCTTATTTTCCGGATTAAATTGAGGGATTATATAATTCTTATTATAAATAGGCGGGAAATTCACAGGATCCGACTCATTCATCATTGCATAAACATAATCGAATACATCCTCTGCATTTGGCTTGGAAAAATAATCTCCATCTGAACTGTAAGCCGGCCTGTGCTCTTTGGATGTAAGCGTTACAGGTTTGGCATCAAGGAAATGGTACCCGTTCTGTTCATCCAATACTTTTTGCATCATATAGGCACTTGCTCCTCCCGGTACGTCTTCATCGGCAAAAATTATCCGGTTAGTTTTTTTCAATGATTCAACAATTGTATGATGGATATCAAAGGGAATGAGAGTCTGGACATCTATAACTTCCACATGGATCCCTACCCTGGAAAGAGCATCTGCTCCCTCCATCACTACCCGGCACATGGAACCATAGGTGACGATGGTCAGGTCATCTCCCGGTAATAATATTTCAGGAATTCCTACCGGAACCGTCATCTTCATCAGATTCGAAGGAATTCTTTCCTTTAACCTGTAAGCGTTGAGGGGTTCAATAATCAGGGCAGGTTCATCCGAATGCAAAAGAGTATTGTACATACCTGCTGCCCGCGTCATATCCCTGGGTACCAGTACATTAATACCCCGGATGCTATTGATGATCATTGCCATTGGCGATCCTGAATGCCAGACACCTTCAAGGCGGTGTCCCCTGGTTCTGATTATAACCGGGGCTTTCTGACCGCCTTTTGTCCGATAATGGAGAGTCGCCAGGTCATCTGACAGGGTTTGAATGGCAAAAATCAGGTAATCGACATATTGAATTTCGGCTATCGGCCTAAAACCCCGCATGGCAAGGCCAATTCCCTGCCCTACAATCGTGGTTTCCCTGATGCTCGTATCAAACACTCTAAGTTCGCCGTACTTTTCCTGCAGGCCGGCAAAAGCCTGGTTTACATCTCCTATTTTGCCGACATCTTCGCCAAAAGCCAGAACCCTGGGATCCGCGGCAAGTGCGCCATCGAAAAATGCCTGCAATACTTCCCTCCCGTCGACAAGCCTCGATTCTTCATTATATTCCGGTTTTACCTCGGCCACCTTTCTGGCCGATTCTTCGGATTGGCTATACAGGTGAGAACTATAATAATCCTGGTTTTCTTCATTGATTTTAGAAAGCCAGTCGATCAATTTCTGGCGTTCAGCAATATTTTCTTTCCTTGTAAGGATCAGCGTGCGTTTGACCGCCTTGAAAAAATCAAGTTTTAAGGGATTGATTATCTTGGTCAGGTCCTTTTTAATATCAAGGATGTCCTTCCTGAATCTGGATTTCTGTGCAACCGAAGTAATGATCTTGGCGGCTTCGATCTGTGAATTTTTAATGGAATCCGTATATTCCTTCCATGCTTCATCCTTCGCGTCTTTTGCTGCTTTCAGAGCCTCTTCCTCAAGTTGTTCAAGGGTATCACGATGCGCAAATTCATGGGCAAGAATCCATTCTTTCATCTTTTTAATACAATCGAATTCCTTTTCCCATTCAAGCCTTTCTTTCGATTTATATCTTTCATGAGATCCGGAAGTTGAATGGCCCAATGGCTGGGTAAGCTCTGTAACATGCATGATTACAGGCACATGCTGTTGCCTGCACAGGTTCTCCACCTTTTTATAGGCTTCATAGCATGCTAAATAATCCCATCCTTTTACCTGAACCAATTCAAGACCTTTTTCCGAATCTGTTCTTTCGAAGCCCTTCAGTACCTTATAAATATCCGATTTCACTGTATGATATTCATTGGGTACCGATATTCCATACCCGTCATCCCAGACGGAAAGCAACATGGGAATCTGCATTACGCCCGCTGCATTCACCGCCTCAAAAAATACACCTTCCGAGGTAGATGCATTTCCAATCGTGCCAAAGGCAATTTCGTTTCCATTCTGTGAAAAATCACTCAGGAATTTCAACTCCGGATTCCGGCGGTATAGTTTCGAAGCATGTGCAAGACCTACAAGTCGTGGAATCTGCGCCGAGGTAGGTGAAATATCTGCTGAACTGTTTTTCAGCCGTATCAGTTTTTTCCATTTGCCGTTCGCATCAAGCATCCTTGTTGCAAAGTGGCCATTCATCTGCCTTCCGGCGGAAGCCGGGTCGGCTTTTATATCAGTATGAGCATAGAGCTGGGCGAAATATTGTTTAAGGTTCAATTCGCCGATGGCAAGCATGAAAGTCTGATCCCTGTAATACCCTGAACGGATATCTCCTTTCCTGAAAATCTTGGACATGGCGATCTGCGGAATTTCCTTTCCATCTCCGAAGATCCCGAATTTGGCCTTCCCCATGAATACTTCCTTCCGGCCGATCAGCGAAGCTTCCCTGCTCGTGACTGCCAGTTTATAATCCTCAAGAATTTCTCTGACAGGAATTCCGACCTTTTCTATTGTTCTTGCCTCAGCCAAATTCATTATTTTTTTGCTAACCTGAAAAAATAGACAGGAGGAACCGGACAAACATAAAAAAAAAATAGTTTTAATCAAAGATTACCCATTTCGCATATCGCCCTTTTGCTTGCATTTTTATTTCTTCAAACAACAGATATTAATTATACTGAAATGAAATTCCAGCAGATAATAGATATATTATTTTGAAAAATGCAGTATACCGGAATTTTATTCTAAATTTTCTGTTTTTAAAAATTGGTTACTTTTACTTCATTGTTAACAGCAATCAGGAAACTCACTTTTAACTTTTAAAAATATGAAGATCGGAGTACCCAAGGAAATAAAAGACAGCGAAAACAGAGTAGCCGTTACACCAGCAGGAGTTAAAGAATTAAAAAAGCATGGCCATCAAATTTTTATTCAGTCAACAGCAGGAGAAGGCAGCGGCTTTTCCGATGATTCCTATATACATGCCGGCGCTGAAATGTTAAAAACCATTGAAGATGTTTACCAGACAGCACAGATGATCGTTAAGGTTAAGGAACCGATTGAGAAAGAATATAAATTGGTTAAATCCGGCCAGTTGTTCTTTACCTATTTTCATTTCGCTTCCAGTGAAAAACTTACCCATGCAATGGTTGACAGCAATGCCGTATGTCTTGCCTATGAAACCGTGGAAAAATCTGATGGATCCTTACCGTTATTAATACCCATGTCGGAGGTAGCGGGCAGAATGGCGATCCAGCAGGGGGCCAAGTACCTTGAAAAACCCATGAAAGGACGCGGCGTTCTTCTCGGAGGTGTGCCCGGAGTTTACCCGGCCAAAGTACTTATTCTGGGCGGTGGTATCGTCGGCACACAGGCTGCTAAAATGGCGGCTGGTCTGGGAGCTGACGTTACGATTACCGATGTGAACCTCAACCGTCTTCGTTATCTTTCGGATATTATGCCGGCTAATGTAAAAACAATGGTATCCAACGAATACAATATCCGTGAATTGATTCCTCATATGGACCTGATCGTAGGGGCTGTCCTGATCCATGGGGCAAAAGCACCTCATTTAGTTACAAAAGACATGCTTAAAGATATGAAACCCGGTACAGTAATGGTTGATGTGGCTGTCGACCAGGGTGGTTGTATCGAGACGTGTCATCCTACAACACATCATGATCCCATCTATATCATTGACGATGTTATTCATTATTGCGTTGCTAATATGCCTGGTGCTGTTCCATACACTTCTACCCTTGCCCTGACAAATGCTACTTTGCCCTATGCTCTTCAGCTTGCTGATCATGGTTGGCAGGAAGCCTGTCGCAGGAACCACGAACTGGCATTGGGATTAAATATTGTAAATAAAAAGATTGTGTACAAAGCCGTTGCCGAAGCGTTTAACCTGGAATATACCGATCTTAAAAATATTTTATAATTTTTAGTTAATTGTTGCCAAATTTTAGTTATTTTCTTATTTTTTAACCGGGAAATTCAATAGATTACAACAATTTAAATGTGGTTTGGCCTTTAAACTGAAAGTCTATTGTTCAATTTTACCTGTTAATCATGCATTGGAAACGATTGATCCTTA
>JBJKSY010000056.1:0-8117 GCA_046703645.1 Cyclobacteriaceae bacterium | reverse complement strand
GGTGATTCACTTTATATATTCTCGAAAGACCGTGGTGATTATCAAACAAGAGTTTATGCTGTATCCAAGAAACCGGGAACTTATCAACTATCCCCGTATACTTCCTTTAATGTTAACGGTGAAATAACAGGTGCTGATTATGATCCTGTAACCGGTAAGGTCGTATTGATCGGGTACATGGCCAAGCTCAATTCCTTTATCTGGATTTTAAGCGATTTTCAGGGAAATAGATTTTTTTCCGGAAATAAACGCAGGATTGAGTTTGGCAATAATACAGTTCAGTGGCAAACAGAGGGTATATGTTTTAACAACTACCCGCATGTTTTCATTTCCTGTGAATCCACTCCGGATATAAAAGCTTCTCTCTATAGCTATGATCTGGATCAATTGCACAAGCCTGTGACGGTTATGTCCCTTCCTGAAAATGATTACGATCAATTGACTTTATACCCAAACCCCGTCAGTACGTTTATAAACCTGAATTCAAATGAAATCATCATAAGTGTCTGCTTGCGGGATATGGAAGGAAGAAATTATTTGATAAGGGATGTGAACAGTCAGAATTTGAAACTGGATTTAGATCGACACATGTTAAAAAATGGAGTTTACCTGCTTGAAATCCGGGAACATGACAAACAAGTTATTAAAAAAATACTGGTTGAACGCTGAGTATCAATCCTGGTAATTTATTGCCGTTCCGGATAGTTCCAGAGTAATTCCAATGTTATACCGCCCAGTTTCTCAAGGTTAATATAGGCAAATCTGCCTGAACCGGGCTGGTCTTTTATTCCCCAGCCTCCGGATTGTGCAATCAAATATCCCTTTTCCTGCATGAAGCTGATGGATCTGTCAATGTCTTTTGTCATCATGCCGAAATGCTGTATGCCTTCTCCATGATCTGCAATAAAATCAGCATATACGGTAGGGGGCCGGGTTGGGATACACCATTCAAAAACGATATCTCCGTGGCGCTGCCAGCCTAGATTCATATCAAAGTCAGCAGGTTTCCCGTAATATTCCTTTTCCCAGGTATCCGTATGGGTAATTTCCAAAGGTGGGAAACCGAGCTTTTCCCAGAATTTGGATACCGGCCTGGGATTCCTGATGGCAAAAGCAACCTGGTTGAAAACGAGATCCAGTGTATTGGGCGTTTGAAGGAATCTTGAGGAACCCTCCGGAGCGGTAAAAATTCCAAGCACGTATTTTCCCTTTTTCTTCGTGTCAAAAAATATATAGGATATTTCAGCATTGCCCTGGCTGAATGTTCCGCTTTGCAAAACCTTAACTCCCAGGGATTCTATCCTGTCCCTTTCTTTTTGCATTTCGTCAAGGGAGGGTAACCTGTACATCAGTGCCATCGCCCCTTCGCCATATTTTTCCAGGTAATCGCTGAAAGCGTTTCCTGATGATTCCGGCTGGATCATGGTAACCTGGACCCCGCCTAGATTGAGGTATGCAGGCAGTACCTTTATATTAACCGGCCTCCCAATATATTGCTGATCATGCATCATTGTTTCATTGCCGTTAACAGCCCCCTCAAATCCCAGGTCCCTCCAGCCGGAAACCGTCGCATCGGCATCCCTGACAACCCAAAGGATCTGGTCGACATGCCGGTAACAGGCAGGTAATTGTGAAAACACTGCGGATCCTGAAAAGAACAGGATCAAAAAAATGATGAGGGCTTTCATGTTTAAAAAATAATGATGAGGTAATAAATATATAAAACCGGTGTGACAATTTAAAAGCAAGGCCGGAATATCTATCCGCTTGGCAATAAAATGTCACCCGTGTGGATCATCCTCTAAAAAAAAGAAGTCATTATTTATTTCCGGATTCTTTCAGCAACTCTTTCAGGAATTCGAGGAAATCCGCAGAGAATTCCGGCCGCTTCAGGCCATATTCAACGCAGGTTTTCAGGTAGTCGAGCTTATTCCCGATATCATATCTTTTTCCTTCGATCACATTGGCAATAATATCTTCTTTATGCGACAGGGACAAGAGGGCATCCGTAAGCTGAAGCTCGTTGTTTTTTCCCTTCGGGGTTTTTTCCAGCACGTGGTATATTTCAGGCGTTAGTATGTATCTGCCTGCAATAGCCAGGTTTGAGGGGGCCGATTCCGGGTCGGGTTTTTCAACAAAAGTGCTGATATGGATAGCAGTATCTTTGAGCTTCTTCCCGCCAATGATCCCGTATCTCGACACTTTTTCTTTTGGAACCTTTTCTACCGCTACCACTGAACATCGGTATTGTTCGTAGGCATCGATAAGTTGCTGGGTAACGGGGATCACCGAATCAATTATAGTATCTCCAAGCAGAACCGCAAAAGGTTCATTGCCGGTATGGAACCTGGCATAAAGGATAGCATCGCCCAGCCCGTTTATTTCTTTCTGCCTTATAAAATGAATATTGGCAAGGTCGGCCAGGTGCCTGATCTCATTATATAATTCTTCATTGCCGTTTTCAAGCTTCGACTCGAGCTCAAAATTCCTGTCGAAATGGTCTTCAATGGCCCGCTTTCCTTTACCGCTTATGATCAGAATATCTTCAATACCCGAGTCCACGGCTTCCTGTACGACAAACTGTATGGTAGGTGTGTCGATGATCGGGAGCATTTCCTTGGGCTGGGCTTTGGTGGCCGGCAGGAATCGGGTTCCAAGTCCGGCGGCCGGTATAACTGCTTTTTTGATCATATTATCCGTTGTTAAATTACAAGAGGTTTTATGACTCTCGCATTAAGGTCCCTTAAATTCAAAATCAGTTTTTTCAACATATCGTCATCCTTGTACACCCCTATGATCGATCCTCCGGATCCTGTGAACTTGGCTGAGGCCCCGCAGTTTCTGGCGGTTTCTATCAGCTCCCTGTTGCTTGAGCTTATGTTCATAATACCGGCCCGTAGATCAAAATTGCGGTCCATCAGGTTCGCCAGCTTTTCGAAATCATGGTTAAATATCGCTCTTTTACCTTCCTCGGCAAGTTCCGCTATATCCTGTAATGCCCGGATAACCTTTTCATCTCCCCGCCTGTATTTTTCCGCGATATCGTTCAGCGCTTTGCCGGATACTTTACCGAGGTTGATCTTATAGGCTATATAGAGTTTTGGAAGCAGGCGCGGATCGATGGGTTCGTACATACCATATTGATGGGATTCGATGAAGTCCTTTTTAAAGTCCATAAATACGCATCCCTCATAGGTCTGTATAACCCGGTCCTGCAGGCCTGCGTTAATGCCGAGTTCATCCGATTCAACTGATAATACAAGGGAAGGGATATACTCTTTGGCAATATTCACATCATAGAATTTCATCAACGCCCGGATGGTGGCCGTGATGATAGCGGATGACCCGGCCAGTCCCACCTGCCTGGGAATTGAAGAATGGAACCTGATGGTAAAATTCCTGTTATGTAAGGGGATCTTTTCCCTGTCGCAGTATTCGGCAAATTTTTTTATGGCAGCCTTAATCAGTCGTTCGCCGCCGTAATACCCGGTGAGCGACACGGATTCGACAAGGTGATGGATCCCTTTGAATATATTCAGGTCTTCGTCCCGTGCTTCAATACATAATTCCGGCGTTTCGTAGAGTGAAATATGAGCCCCGAAATTTTTTACTATAATGGATATGGTTTTCCCGTAATATCCGTCCGACGGGTTACCCAGTAATCCTGCCCTGGCAAATGCCCTGGTTTCGATGATCATAGATTGATAAAAAATTTAAGCACCATTTCCCGGTCAAAGCTTACAGGAACCGTGAATTTATAAAAGTTAATCCTGAATAAGGTTAAATGCAACCTCAAATATGAAGACATGGAAGTTGAATCCTTATAGATTATCTCTTGTTAATCAATTCCCATATGGATAAAGTGTTCAGGAAAGCGCCTCTCGCTTTCATCCTGATAAAGCCGTAGGGGTTTGCACCGTGAACATTTTAATAATATACTCCCGTTGTGAATTGGTTGAATTTTAGTTAAATTCAATCCCGCTAAAATCGTAAACTATGAAAAAGATACTTTATACGACCGGTATACTTACTGTGTTGATCGTTGCCATGTCATTCCAGATAATCCTCAAGACTTCCCTTCAGATAAAGATCCTGAACAGGCTCGGAAGTACTGTGCAGGGTGTGGAAGTGAAATTATATGGAAATAAGGAAGATTACAATGCCAGTAAAAACCAGATCGGCACAATGATGACGGATGCGAAGGGCCAGGTTCTTTTTAAAAACCTGGAAGCGAAACCCTATTATGTCAGCGCTGTAAAAGGCAAGCTCAATAATTTCGGGGAAGCTGAATTGACCGATACCCTTACGGCAGGGAGAAGAAACAAAGTCATTATCATTATTAACTGAACACCGGCCGGGATCAGATTATTCTCAGCGGTGAGCTATGAACAGGGGAGTATTGCAATGCTGAATGATCCTTCTGGCCACGCTGGGAATGATAAGGTTGGAAATCGTACTGCGACCATAGGCCCCCATAATTACCAGCGGCTCTTCTACGCCCTGCGCAAAGTTCAGGATCTCATCAGAAATTTTAGTCCCGGTCAGCAGTTGTAATCCGACATTGTTAAAATGTTGTTTTACAAGGTTCAGAAGACAGCCTTCATTCTTGATTTCTTCTTCGGCATTGGGCGTCACTGTAAGAACGGTTACTTCCTTATCGCGGCATGAATTAGCGAAAAGCCCGTTGAAAGCCCGGATGGCAAATACTGAGGACTCTTTGCCATCATAAGTGAATATAATATTCTTTACCGAATGCATGCCTTCGGGAATGATAAGTACCGGGCACCTGCTTCCCTTAAGTACCTGGTAGAGGAGGGAAGTGTCAGGCTTATGGGTTACGTGATTAAAAAAGATCTCATAGCTGAGAACCAGCAAGTCGGCATAAGTGGTCTGCCTTACAAGTTCAAAAGCGGTTATTTTAAAATCGTTGTGAATCTGGTATCGCAGCCCCGCTTTCCGGACATTCTTTTCAAAATTGGCGATTACCTCCGTTTTTGCCTGGTCTTCATCCGTAAGCAGGGAATTGCTCTCAGGCAGGTAATCTATATACGATGATTCCCTGAAATAAGTACTTAGCGTGGATGTATATGCCATATCCTTTACGATGAAACCGACGAATAAATGCTCTGCAGAATCAACAAGAAGATTATTTACCACCCGGGTAAGGTCTTTCACGAAACTAGTCTTCTGGTCCAGCGCAACAAGGATTTTAGACATATCACATTTATTTTTTTATCCTGCATGTCCATACCGGACGTTTAGCATGGTTGACAATGTCCTCGGCAATACTTCCGCTTAAAAGATGCATGAGCCCGGTCCGCCCATGGGTTGCCATGGCGATCATATCGGCATCAATTTCTTCTGCAAACCGGATGATGCCGTCTTCTTCGGTGTATTCATTATACAAATTGATCGTATAATCCGGCACCTGGTATTTTTCTCCAAAAGTTCTGATCTCCTGTTTCATCACCTGGTCGGACTGAAAATTATTAGGAGTTTTGATCTTTACAAGGTGTAAACGGGCATTGAATAATTTCTGCATTTTTAAAAGTTGTGAAACAATGTAATCCTGTTTCTCCTCAAAATTGGAAGCAAAAACAATGTTCTTTATTTTTCCGGTTTCTCTGTTCTGCTTTACAGTGATCACAGGGCATTCGGACAACCTTACGACCTTTTCAGTTGTCGATCCGATAAGAACTTCCTCAATTCCGGAAATTCCTTTTGTACCCATAACCACCAGATCAATGTTTTCATTGGCGATTTCCTCGGATATGCAGAAATAGGGATTCCCGATCAGAACTTTGGGAGTGATTTTTATATCCTGATCAGCAGCCCGCTTGATCAATGAATCCAGCTCTTCCCTGGATTTATCCAGGAGGTTGTTTATAAAACTCTCATCTGCCGTATCAACGGGAGGTTCGGATCCCCCGATCACATTCAAACCTCCCATCCATATAGTTGATAACCCGGGATAGTCGATTACATTCAGCAGGATCAGTGCGCCTCCGTTGAGCTTGCAGATCTGGCTAGCAAAGTCCAGGGCATAATTAGCCTGTTCGGAAAAATCGGTCGGGACAAGGATCTTGTTCATCTGAACCTAATTTAAAAAGACAATCTCCTGATTGTCTTTGAGTTCAAAGTAAATAAATCATTGAAAAATTACGAATGACAGCTATCATCGCAAAATATGACAAATGTCATAATCCCGTTTACCTGGGATTAGAGCAAAATTACAAATCAGGCATAAAAATCTGCTTCTTTTAGCAGGCCCTGAGGATCCAGCACTTTTATTTTTTTCCCTTGCAGGGAAATTAATTCCTGATTTTTAAATTCAGAAAGGAGCCGGATAACTGTTTCTGTGGCAGTGCCTATTATATTGGCAAGATCTTCTCTGGAGAGAGCAATATCAATAAGAGTGCTTTTTTCCTCTCCCTCCATTCCATAAGTTTCCTTCAGCATCAGCAATGTTGTAGCGAGCCGTTCACGTACGGATTTCTGGGCAATGGTGACAAGCCGTTGTTCCATTATTCCCAGGTCATCACTCAGCTTTTTCATCATCCTCTTGAAGAACCCGGGATTGCTGTTCAGTATCCGCAGAAAATCCGCTTTCGGTATGTAGCAAAGCGCAGCTTCCTCAATGACTGTTGCAGAAGCCGAATAAAATTCCTCTGATATCAGAGCCCTGTATCCAATGAAATCACCTGGCTTGGATAACTGAAGGATCTGTTCCTTTCCATCGGAAGTAATTTTAAAGACTTTTACTTTACCTGAATTGATGCAAAATAAACCCATCGGGCGTGTTCCCTCATAATATAAGGTTTGCCCCTTTTTGTATAGGATGCAGGTTTTGTGAAGGCTAAGCGCCTCCAGGTCCTCCTGACCCAATTCTGAAAATAAGGAGTCCTTTCTGCTTCCGCATACGGCACATGAAATTTTGATGTTTTTCTTTGTGGTCACGGTTTATTTATTTCGACAAAATTAAATAAAAAACTGCCTGCTTACAAGGGTTAAGGCATCGATTTTTAAATGGTAATTTTAACATTTCATTTACATTATGTGTTGATTTACAGATGGATAGCAAAAATGTAAAGTGACGTTATTTTACTTGTGATCAAATTTCGGGTGATTCAGGGCGGTAACCTAAAAGGAAATCCCGGAATTCTCCGCTTCAAAAACTCAATCATTTTTGAAACAGGGGATTTGGCCAAGAATTCCGGGATCCAACTCATGCATTATCAAAGAACGATTGCCGAGTATGAGTTTCATTATCCGATTTGCGTCAGGCCGGTCTTTAAACTTGCCATGGCCGTTGATACCGTCTGATTGTTAAGGTCGTATTTTGCATGCATCTTTCTTGCCAGATTCCTGGCATCGGACAGGAGCTGGCTTTCTTCCTCCCTGTAGGCAATTACTTTCTGGCTATCCGGTTTATCAAGGTTCTTGACATCAATGGCCAGGGTATATCCATCCGGGTTGGCTTTACTGCTGGGTATCAGGTTTTCCACGATCATGGTATGATTATCACCCAGCACTCTTCCTGTCCTTGCAAAGAAATAATTCAGCTCGTTGATGCCGTCAACTTTGTCATACCTGACCAGGTCCGAGAGCTCCATAAGCTCATCAATAGAATTATCTACCTCTTTCTTGTAGACGCCCTTGCTTGCCGAAGAAACACCTTCCAGGTAATGAATCCCTTTCTGGATCTGTTGATAGCTCCTGTAATAATGCTGATCGGCAAATGCATCCAGTGCCTTTGTAAAATGATCATCAGGTTCCAGCAGGCTGACCTGTACATTCCTGGTGAAAGTGACTCCCCGGTCATTATCAGCTACTTTACGGTCATTACATCCGCTCACAATCAATGCTGTGGCGGCCAGCACGATTAATTTTTTTGAGTTGACAAATTTTATTCTTTTCATAATCCGGAAATTTTAAGTTGTTAACTATTCATTTCAGACTACATAAATATTTACGGCAAGGAAACTTTAATTTCTGTTAAACGGCGGTTAAATAGTGTTAACCGTGGAAAGAATAAGGAATAAAAAAAGCCGGCAGAATACCGGCTTATATTATCGGATTATTTCTGTAGTTACTGCGGCCCCGGGTTGGCGCTTGCT
>JBJKSY010000055.1:0-11078 GCA_046703645.1 Cyclobacteriaceae bacterium | reverse complement strand
AATAAAAAAGGTATAAAAATTACCCTATCTTACTCAACAAACCTAAAATTTTAACAAATATGGCAGAAAAAATCACCAGTCCGAAGGAGTTCTTCGAATTTGCCAAAAATCACAAGGCTGAAATGGTCGACTTAAAATTTGTCGATATGCTTGGGACATGGCAGCATTGCACTTTTCCACTCGACACATGGGACGAAGGAACATTTAAAGATGGAGTCGGTTTTGACGGTTCATCCATCCGCGGATGGCAGGGTATTCATGAATCAGATATGCTGGCTTTTCCGGATATAGCCACTACCGTTATTGATCCTTTCTTTGCAGAACCTACCGTAAGTGTCATTGCTGATATCGTGGATCCTGTAACCAAGGAACATTATGAAAAAGATCCCCGGTATGTTGCCAAAAAAGGGGTTGAATTTCTGAAATCCACCGGTATTGCCGATACCTGTTTTATCGGTCCCGAGCCGGAATTCTTTATTTTCGATGAAGTACGTTTCAACCAGTCACAGAACTCCGCTTTCCACCAGATCGATTCCGTGGAAGGTGCCTGGAATACCAACCGCATCGAAGAACCCAACCTCGGGTACAAGCCCAGCTATAAAGGCGGTTATTTCCCTGTTTCTCCTACCGATACCTATCATGACCTGAGAGGAGAAATGGTAAATACCATGCGTTCCCTGGGTATCACGGTTGAAGCTCACCATCATGAAGTCGCTACCGGCGGCCAAAGTGAAATTGATATGCAGTTCAGGGATCTCGTCACCATGGCCGATCAATTCCAATGGTATAAATACATTATAAAGAATGTAGCCAAAAAGCACGGCAAGACTGTGACTTTCATGCCGAAACCGATCTTCGAGGATAATGGAAGCGGAATGCATACCCATTTTTCCCTTTGGAAAAACGGGAATACTCTTTTTGCCGGTAACGGTTATGCCGGTATGACTGAACTGGCCATGTGGGCTATCGGAGGAGTGCTCAAACATGCTCCCTCCATCCTGGCTTTCGCGGCATCCACCATTAATTCATATCACCGTCTGGTTCCGGGATTCGAAGCACCGGTTAATCTTGCTTATTCACAACGTAACAGGTCAGCATCTATACGCATCCCTATGTACCACAGCAGTCCGAAAGCAAAACGTTTTGAATTCCGTTGCCCGGATCCCAGCTCAAACGGATACCTGATGTTCACAGCCATCCTGATGGCAGCCATCGACGGAATCCAGAATAAGATCGATCCCGGGAAGCCCCTGGATAAGGATATCTATGCAATGACTAAGAAAGAGCTTGCAAGAATCCCCAAGGTGCCCGGATCTCTCGCTGAATCCCTGAAAGCGCTTGAAAAAGATCATGAATTCCTGAAAAAAGGAGGTGTATTCACAGACAACCTGATCCAGGCTTATATTTCCTATAAAGTGGAAAAGGAACTCGAACCCTATTCAATGCGCCCGCATCCTTATGAATTCTATCTCTATTACGATTGCTAGAATTATCCGATATCATCATAAAAGAGCATCCTTTCCGGATGCTTTTTTATTTTTAACCATATTGGATACTTTAGCAAAAAAAAGGATTTGATTTCTAAACTCGTATCTGTAATACTTATTGGATTTGTAAGGTTTTACCAGGTTGCCATTTCTCCCTACCTTGGCAACAATTGCCGGCATGTTCCCACCTGTTCCCAGTATACTATTGAAGCGATTCGTGAATGGGGGCCCCTGAGAGGTACCTGGCTGGGAATCAAGCGATTTTCAAGATGCCATCCATGGGGAACGCATGGTTATGACCCTGTTCCTAAAAATCCCAAAAATGTGAAACATGTCTGATTCTTTGTTCTCAAATCCAAATTCAATTTTTTAACAAAAACTGTCAACGTTCACAACAATATATGGATTATATAACGTTTAATGGTTAATTTTCGGGTATTAAAAACCATCAGGTAAACCTTCCTATCTTTATTGAATAGGAATAATTTTAAGGAGAAAAGAGCCGGACCGAATTCATGGAGTATCCTTCTAAACTTATTGAGCAGGCCGTTAATGAAATCAGCAGGTTGCCGGGTATTGGGAAAAAAACAGCACTGAGGATCGTACTTCACCTGCTGAAAAACAAGCCCGAAGATGCTCATGCATTATCTTCTTCACTCACGGAGCTCAGGGATAAAACAAAATATTGCAGGATTTGCCATATAATTTCCGACACGGAAGAATGCACATGTATGACCCCGAACCGGGATACGTCCCTTATCTGCGTCGTACAGGATACCCCCGACGTAATTGCCATAAGAAATACGGCTCAGTATAACGGTATGTTCCACGTGCTGGGTGGCCTTATTTCTCCCATGGACGGAATCGGTCCCGACCAGTTGAATATCACCAGTTTGTTGAACAGGATTAAAATCTCCGGGGCTGAAATCAGGGAAGTCATACTTGCCTTAAGTCCAACCATGGAAGGCGATACCACCTCCTATTATTTAGCTAAAAAATTAAAGTCATTTCCCGTCAAAGTTTCAACAATTGCCCGCGGGGTTCCCATAGGCGGAGAACTCGAATATACCGATGAAGTTACCCTGGGCAGAAGCATTGCCACAAGGATCAATTATCATTTAACCGAGGAATCATGACCCTAAGATCATATATAGCAAAATTATCTTTCTCACTAATCCTTTCATTACTGTTCATTTCCGGATTCATATTTAATCCGGGTACTGCCCGCGCACAGGATGCCGACAATGGGAAATGGGACAAGACCATGCAGGAAGGTGTGAGCATGATGGATACCGGAAATTATGAGGGAGCCGATGCAAAATTCAAGATAGTGTTAAGAAATATGGAGGTGCTTCCCAGCGATATATGTTATTACTTTGGAAAGAATTCCTATTTCCTGGGCCAGTTTAAACAAAGTATCAACTGGTTGAATAAATACATTGAACTGAAAGGAACTGCCGGAGAATTTTTTGAAGACTGCAAGAATTTTCTCTCAAAAGCCGAGAAGGCTTATGAACTCAATGAACAGGTCAACCAGGAAAAAGTGAAGGAGGAACTTTCGAAACCGAACGAGTTCGACTGTGACGGCAAAACCTATATCACGTGTCCATTATGCCTCGGCGAGGGCGTGCTGATCAAGCCCGGAAAACTTGGAACGATCTATGAAACCTGCCCTATCTGTAAAGGTGAAGGAAAAATAACGTGCACTGATTATAAGAAATATCTTAGGGGGGAATTGACAACAAATAAGTAATTTTAGGGTTTGAATAAACGTTTATTGCCTCATTTTTAAGAAAACCCATGTCTCCATTATATAACCGTGTGAATAGTAAGATTCTGAAAGAAAGGATGTTATTTGCTTCCGAATCCAGGAAAACACTTTCTTTCTACAGGTACCATCCTATCAGGAACACCTCATTCTTCAGGGATTACCTTTATTTTTCACTGGAAAAGATGGGAGTGCTGGGCAGAATTTATGTGGCTACCGAGGGAATCAATGCCCAGATTAGTGTTCCGGAAGCCGGATTGGAGACATTCAGTGATTTTATAGGATCCATCAGTTTTTTGAAAGACATCAACCTGAACCTCGCCGTAGAGGATAATGGAAAATCATTTTTTAAGCTGAAGATCAAGGTCAGGAAGAAGATAGTTGCCGACGGCCTGGACGATTCCGCTTTTGATGTAACACAAAGTGGTAAAAGGCTGACAGCGCCCGAATTCAATGAGCTTGTAAAGCAAAATGACACGGTGGTTATCGACATGCGAAACCACTATGAAAGCGAGGTGGGACATTTCAAAGGAGCTTTACTGCCGGATGCCAACACCTTCAGGGAAGCTCTGGTATTTGCCGGGGAAATGCTGGAATCTCATCGGGATAAAAATATCATCATGTATTGCACCGGAGGTATCCGCTGTGAAAAAGCCAGCGCTTATTTCAGGTTTAAGGGTTACCGTCATGTATTCCAGCTTCATGGCGGGATCATAGGCTATACGAGGGAAGTGAAAGCTGCCGGGCTTGAAAATCATTTTATCGGTAAGAATTTTGTATTTGATGAACGGCTGGGCGAAAGAATTACGGAAGATGTTATTGCCCTTTGTCACAAGTGCGGCAAACCCTGCGATCATCATACCAACTGCGCCAATGCAGGATGTAATTTATTGTTTATCCAATGTGATGAATGCCGGGAAAAAATGGAAGGATGCTGTTCAGAATTCTGCAGGGATGTTATCCATCTTTCCGGAGAGGAACAAAAACTATTGCGCAAGGAGCACGACAGTGGGATCCGGATATATACCAAGGGAAGGATTACTGAAAAATCCTGTTCCCGGCTTTAATTTTTTGTCATACCCTATTCCAATCCTTCCGTGAAATCATATAACCAGCTATCACATTTTTGCGCCTTTTGAAGGCTGATTTTCCCTAACTTATTTTTTTTATGAACGTTAAATACATAAGGCAACTCAAACACAACAACTTATGAAAAAGTATTTTATCCTTATTACCTCCTTTTTAAGTATTTTTCTTTTACTCACAGCCTGTAACTACGGCCCCGGGTTCACACACCTGAGTGGAGAAATTGTGACCGATCAGCGCAGTGTTCCCGATTTCAACGGTATTGAAGTCTCTTCCGGGATTGAATTGATTCTGAGCCAGGGACAGCAGCAGCATGTTTCGGTTAAAGCCGATAAAGATCTCCAGGATGAGATCCGGACCGTTGTAAGGGACGGCATACTTAAAATATACTGCGAACATTCTTTCTGGCACCGGCCTGAAATCACTGTCGAGGTGACATTTACTAACATTGATCAATTAAGAGCAAGCAGTGGCTCCAACGTGAAGTCCACGCAAACCCTGAACTTTGATCATCTTAAATTCGGCTCTTCAAGCGGGTGCAATGTAGACATCTCCATCAAGGCAGTTTCGGTAGACCTTTCTTCGAGCAGCGGCGCCAATATACACCTGGAAGGCAGCACCGATGACTTATCCATTAACGGATCCAGCGGGTGCAATGTCAAGCTGCAGGACCTTGAAGCAGATAATGTTACCATCAACAGTTCGAGTGGTGCAAACATATTTGTAACCGCAAATAAGTCCATTGATGTCGATTCATCCAGCGGAAGCAATATTTATGTAAAAGGAAATCCGCAAAAACAGCATCTTTCCACCTCTAGTGGCGCCAATGTGCATTTCAGATAATTATACATTCCGGGAAGTAAAAAAATAACTGAACAGCGTGATCCGGAGGTGCAAGCCGGAACCGCGTAATCCTGCAGCACCAGGCCCGTCCGGGGAAAACTGTACTTTGATTATAGACTAAGATGGTGAAATAAGCCGGACCCAGTATATTATTTCAATTCGCCAGACTATGAATAAAAAAAACAGGGCTTCCTAAACGAAAACCCTGATAGAGTTTATTTATAGTTGAATAGTCTAAAGGCTCCAACCTTCCCTGTAATTCCTTTTCACGAATGCATTGGCCTCATCGAAATTAGTGATCTTCATGTTCCTTGCATCCCAGAGCAGCCTTTTTCTCCCCGGATAGGTTTTATTTACCGCATCATAATACTGGTAACTCCTGATGGCCAGATTACCCATGATCACGGCTTCGGTGAATGGTCCGGCATAACTGAATGGCGAGCTGAGCTCTGCCTTTCCATAGCCTTTCATGCAGGCATTTACCCATTGAATATAATGGCCTTCGGGAACCCTGGGTATTGTTTTGGGTATAGCATCAATCTCAGGCATACGTGTAGTAGGTAGTAACCTTGGGGCATCCCTGTAATTTCCAAGAAGTTTACCCTTGGTTCCCTCGAAAATGACCCCGTTTTCAAGGAAATCTTCTTCCGGTTTCAGTTCTTCAGGTCGTTCCGGTAACAGGCCTCCGTCCATCCAGGTAAGTTTCAGGTTCCCCGAACCGTCCTTTTTCGGGAAATTAAGGTGTATAATTGAAGACGCCGGACAGCTTGCATCATAATGGGCCACCTTGAAGAAATCAACCCAGTTCGTTGTGATGCTGCATTCGACGTCGGTCGGGAAATCGATCGGGAAGATCCTGAAGATCGGGTCCATAATATGACATCCCATATCGCCCAGGGCCCCCGTTCCGAATTTCCACCATCCCCTCCAGTTAAAGGGTACATACGCAGGATTAAAATCAATAAAACTTTCCGTTCCAAGCCAGAGGTCCCAGTCAAGTTCTTTAGGTATTTCAAATTTTCCTTCAGGGGCAGGAATACCCTGTGGCCATACAGGCCGGTTTGTCCATGCCCATACCCTGCTCACATCCCCTATCAGGCCTGCATCTACAATCTCCTTCATCCTTCGCACAGGTTCCTCAGAAGCAAACTGGTTTCCCATCTGCGTGACCACCTTATATTTTTCGGCAGCCTGGGCAAGCATTCTTGCTTCGTAAATATCATGCGTCAGCGGTTTCTGAACGTACACATGTTTTCCCATGCTCATGGCCTTCATGGCAATCACGGCGTGATTATGGTCGGGGGTCGTAACGGTACATGCATCAATGTTCTTATTCTCCCTGTCAAGCATGACCCGGAAATCCTTATAATATTTTGCGTCCGGAAAATTTTTACGGGATTCTGCCGCCTGTCGATCATCCACATCGCAGAGAAAAATGATCCTTGCATTGGGGCTCTTTGCAATTTCATTCAAGTCAGGCACTCCCTCTCCCCCGACTCCGATACCGGCAATATAAACGGTATCACTGGGAGGTACGAAACCAGTTCCTCCAAGTACGAAGCGGGGAACAATTGTAAAAGCGGTGGCGGTCAATCCTGCGTTCCGGATAAAAGTTCTGCGTGGCATTTTCTTTCCGGAAGAATTAAATTTTTCCATAATCATATCGGTTAAAAAATTGGATTACATAAAGTCGATAAGTTATCTGTTTTCAATCAGAAATTCAAAAGGTGATGGAAGTTGTTCTTTAATGGACCCTTATAAATATAAATGAGAATGATGCAGTTTACGGCAAATGAGGTATTATATGTATTGGAAGATTGGGGGAATGGAAGATTGGGGGAATGGAAGATTGGGGGGTGGAGGCCAAGCTTATATTTCAGAAGTTATTTGACACATTTCAATCAGAACAGGATACGGTACTGAGGGACAGGGATAATTCCGAGTTGGTATTCCACGGCCTTTTTCCCTGTGAAAGGATTGAAGCTGATGCGGTACTGGTTCTTGCGATTGGTAACATTCTGTACGTCAAGGGCAAACTCATGTGTGATCTTTTTCCTGTTCAAACGGAATGATAACTTAACATCCATCCTGAAATAGGGATCGTATTCAAGAGAATAAGCTTCTGCATCTTTCCTGACTTCCGAATCACGGGCGATCGATGCCGGGAGATCCAATGGTGTATAATATCTTCCTCCGGCTGCTGAACCTTTCACATCAAATCCAAGAACGTTATTTTTCTTTCCCAGAACCCATTCCTTTCCTGCAAGCAGGTTTATAACATAATGTCCGTTAAAGGCAGTATTCCGCCAGACGCCGTCACTTCCGGCATAACGGGAATTGAATAATGAAGCCGTCGCCAGATAATAATAATGCCTGTAAAAAGTTCTTTCTGCCGTAAATTCTATACCAAAATTCCTTCCGGTTCCTTTATTTACAAGACTGTCCTTAAGAGGTGTTACAAAATCATCTCCCGTATTCAGCATGGAAAATGAGGTAGGCTTTAATTCCACAGGCACCCTGGATAGCTGCTGGTAATATACTTCTGTTTTCAGGTGGAAATAGGGTGTCGGACGGTATTCATAACCGATAACATAATGAATGCTTCGTGTAAATCCCAGGGAATGATTATAATTGATATAGGATCCATCCGGAACTTTCGACGTAGTTGCATAAGCTGGAAGAGGCTGGATCATGTGAAGAACCCCGAACCCCAGGCTCAGCAAATGCCGTTCTGCCAACCGGTATTTTATTCCTGCACGGGGTTCAATTCCCTGACTGTTATTATACAGGAAATTGAGATAATGTAAACCGGTATTCAGGGTCAGTTTATCATTTACCCTGTTTTCCCATGAAGTATATGCCTGTATAAGGCCGCTTTTAAAATTCAATTTCCTGAATATATCCCAGCTATCTGTCCCGTTTTTATAAACGCTATCTGAAAAAAGCACGAAATAACATTCATAGTTCACTCCGGCAAGGATATTGTTTCTGGCATTGATCTTATGGTACCAAACAGGGTGAATACTAATTTTATTTTGCCGGTTTTTCAGGTGAGCATAGTCTATGATCTGTGACCGGTCAACAGGACTTATGGAATCCACATTGGTCAATACCACCTGATGACTGTATCCTGCTGAGAGCCTGAAGGAGGAATTACCGGACAATGAAACAGAATAACTGGTTCCAATCATGCCTGTCTGACTGATGTTTACGATATCCTGGTTTTCGTTGCCATAAAGATCTTTCCTGGGATTACTTGTATCTATTTCATGTCCCAGCAGGGATATAGAAGACAGACCGCCAATACCCCACAAACTCCAGCGGCCTTTTCCAAGTTGAGAGCTTATTTTAAATGTCATATCAGTGTATTCCGGGATCGCCGAACCGGTGCCAATATCGAGCCCCAGTTTATCGAACACATCGAGCGTTGAATAACGGAAATTGGCAAGGAAGCTGGATTTTACCTTACGTGACATAGGACCTTCAGCACCCGCTTCCACACCATTGAATCCGATCTGACCTAAATACTCATCTTTGGAATAGTTGCCGTCCCTGATCTGCAGGTCGAACACTCCTGCCAGGGCATTCCCATACTCAGCCGGAAATGCGGCTGTCAGGAAATCGGATTTCCCAAGGGTATTGTAATTAAGTATGCTTACAGGCCCACCCGTAGTGCCGAAAGAAGCAAAATGATTAGGGTTGGGTACATCAATTCCTTCCACCCTCCAAAGCATTCCCGAAGGGGAATTTCCACGGATAATGAGGTCATTCCTGCCGTCATTGGCACCACTGACTCCTGCAAAGTTTCTTGCCATAACGGCGGGATCATTCCTCGAGCCTGCAAATCGACCCGTCAATTCCGGGTCAAATGACCTGCCACTGACTGAAACAGTTTCATTCCTTGTGCTGTAACGGTCTTCGGTACCCCGGATCACCACTTCGTTGAGTGTGGTAATATCAACCCGCATTTCAACCATCAACTGGAGTTCCTTTCCTGAAACGAGGGTCAGCGCCATAAGGTCAACTTCTTCATATCCAACTGCTGTTATACGAAGGTCAACCCTGCCGACAGGAACATTATTGATCCGGAAATAGCCGCCGGGATCGGTGGAGCTTCCTATTACCGGGTTTGTTCCGGCGACTACTATGTTGGCACCTATGACCGGTACCTGGGTTCCCTGTTCCACCACCCTCCCATATATCGATTGACCGGATTGTCCATTTGCAATTAAGGCCATAATTATGAAAACAAAACTTATCCGGACCCATCGGCTGTTAAGCATTTCAAAAAATGTAATTACGAAAGATTTTTCTGTCATGATTAATTATCTATAAACTAAACAGTCACTGCCAGGCCGTCAAAATTTTATGATCAGTCCGGTTGTCCCCCACAAGCTCATTCATTATTATTTTGTTCAGACGGATAAAATAAAGAACCTGGAATATTCTCAGAACGCCTTTCGACCTTAAAGAATTAATCGTCTTTTTAAAATATCCGGCAGGTGCAGCAGGGGTATTCATAAAAAAATATCTCAGCAGGTTTCAAATATGAACCCTGGATCACTAAATTATGGACCAATTAATGTTAAAAAATAATACTAAATCCATGAAAGCGAATCTAAAGATATTTTTACTGGGTTGTTTAATCATCGCGTTTTTTTCAGAATCTGCCTTTGCAGTTCCTCCCGTACATACCGGTACTATGACAGCAAGACAGGTAATTGAAATGATAAAAACTGAAACAAAAGTTCCGTGGTCAGATCAGACTGTCGATACATTCAAGGCGGGTGATCCGGATACACCTGTAACAGGAATTGTTTGTACATTCATGGCTACCATGGATGTGCTCTATAAAGCCGTAGGTCATAACTGCAATCTCATCATTACCCATGAACCCATTTTTTATAATCACCTGGATGAAACATCGCAGTTCCATAATGATCCTGTAGTAGATGCAAAAAAGAAATATATTGCCGATCATGGCCTGGTAATCTGGCGGTTCCATGATCATTTTCACCGGATGAACCCGGATGGCATCCTCGTGGGAATGATCAGAAAGCTGGATTGGGAAAGTTATAAAACCGATGATCCCTTATTATTTAAACTTCCACCCATGGATGTCAGGGAACTTGCTAACTACCTCAGGAACAAGTTCAGTTCAGCGACAGTCAGGATCATCGGCGATCCTTCTATGAAAATAGAAAATAAAGTCGCCTTTGCGGCGGGAGCTCCGGGATATATGATGCATGTGAACCTGCTGGAAAAGAAGGATGTGGATGTTTTAGTGGGCGGGGAAGTCCCGGAATGGGAATCAATACCCTATGTCAGGGATGCAACCTCACTGGGAATGAAAAAGGCGATGATCCTTATAGGTCATGTAAATTCCGAGGAGGCAGGAATGGATTACTGTGCCGAATGGCTCGGGGGCTTCATAAAAGATATTCCCATAATATTTATCAAGGCAGGTGATTCATTTTCATTTCAGTGATAAAAAAATCATGCATAAACCACTTTTTATAAACTTAGCGCAAGTTTTATGAATATAAAGCATCTAATACGCTATATATTCTGAATATTTCGAATGTTCTCAAAAATTGGAAGGTTGAAAATTCAATTATTAACCTTATAATTTTCTCAGGTAAAGTCATATAACCGAATTACATTTGGTAAAATATATATGCCACGTAAAAAAATTTTGTTTATTACAGATGGTATGACTTATCTTTGTTTAAACATCAAATAAATTCTAACAAACATGAAAAAACCCATTTTCGTACTTTCCATGGCTTTTTTCACCATGTTCTTTTTCCTGAGGTTCAATCTTCCGGACAAAAAAGAAGACGTGCGTGATGTGAACAAGACGGCAAAATACAAGATCCCGGAGGATATTACGC
>JBJKSY010000054.1:0-5109 GCA_046703645.1 Cyclobacteriaceae bacterium | reverse complement strand
ATTTATAAAATGGTAATCCGGGAAACGTTCGGATGAATATACACCAAAGCCATTGTCATCATCCGAATGCTCATAAATCTCGGCCTTGATTCCTTCATTCCCTTTCTGATACTCCGCTACATTTAATTTAATAAAACCATAACTTAAGAAATTATCCGCCGCACCATCGATGTAACTGAATAAATCGGACCGCGAAAATTGCCGGATCTCCGGTGATATTTTCCATCCGGGAATTTCCGGAAAAAGTGAAGCCTGGGAAAAGGCATTCCGTGGAACGCAAATTATGATAAGCGGCGTGAATAAAATAAGTTTTAATAAATATTTCACAGTTTAATACTTTAAGATAAAAATTCTTCCGGTACGTCCAGCAATCTTGTAATATCCTTAATTTTCCCCTTTACCCTGAAGTTTTTAGTACATGAAACGGAACATTCGTCACAATCCGAGCACGGATTGCTGTTCAGGTCAAGAGAATTCAACAGGTGACGGGCCTCCATTTTCTGGTTATACCCGTATGCGTACATATATGATCTCATGATCTCCGGGATCGGCAATTTTTTCCTGCAATCAGGTACACAGGTGCTGCATCCATTGCAATAAATACTTCCCTGCGATTTAAGTTTATCCAGCTTTTCAATATCCTCCTTATGAAGCTCGATATCATTCATCACTGATAAAGTAGTATTCAGTTCCTCAAAAGTTGTAAACCCGGGAATCGCCGTATGAATATTCTTATCCTGAAGTACAAATTTTATTGCTGCCTTGGGGTCTACGGGAATTTGCCTGTTTTTGTCGGCAAAACCGCCGGCCAGGGTCTTCATCGCGACAATACCCAATCCTTTTGCAGCGGCTTCCCCAATAGCATCCTTTACATCCTGGAAATGATCCTGCTGGAAATTAATGGCCGTTAAAACCACATCATAAAAATTGCTGGAAGCTGCAGCCCTGATCACTTCAGGTTCATTTTTATGAGTTGATACGCCGACAAAGTGAGCAATGCCTTCTTTTTTAAATTGTTCCATCAGCTTCATGTAGGGCTCAAACATAACTGCCTCTTTAGTGGAGACCCCATGAAGAAAAACTATATCCACATATTCCATCTGCAGCCTTTTCAGACTCAGGTAAAAATCATCTATAAAATTCTGAGTTGAAGTTTCTCCCGTGAATAATCCTGTGTCATTATCCATCCCGGAGCCTTTGATTTTTGTCGATATGAAAAAAGAATCCCTGGGAATATCTTTAAGTAAGTTTCCCAGCATCTCTTCATTTCTTCCGCCCTGGTATCCATGTGCGGTATCGAGGTATTTTATCCCGGATTTCAGGGCCGCCTTGACCAGGTTGGGATTATCGGACCGCATAACTCCCATGCTGATAATGGGGATTTTAATTCCGGTTTTCCCTAATGTTCTGTAAATCAGGTTGTTATTTAATGGTCCGGGGTTAGCTTGTAAGGCAATTGAAGGTAATATTGATGCACCGGCCGTGCCGACAGCCGTGGTTTTTATGAATTTCCTTCTGTCCATGGTTGAATTATTTAAAAGTGGTTCTTTAAAAAAGTCTGTTATAAAAGTCTGTTAAAATTAACAAAAAATCCACGAATAATCTAATGTAAAATTTATGAGCTTGTTGCGGACTGTAGAAATCCGCCAGGTTTAAGGTCTTTTGATTGACTATTTTATCCAAAAACGCTTATTCCAAATTTCCTGAAATCACCACATTTTAATCTTTAAAACCGTAATTGTGAGACAATAGATTCTAAAACTTCATTCAGCTCATCAACGGTAGTAACTGCTTTGACAGGCTGTGTATTTCTGTCATCAATCATTTTTCCGGCCAGTTCATCTGACCATCCCCCATATCCTTTTACCGCTATGATCGGTTTGTCAAAAACCCATCCATAACCTATTTCTGTCAATGTTCCGGCTTTGCCACCAATGGCAATCATTATATCAGCAGAGGCGGCTATGATGGAATTTCTTCCATGTCCAAGGCCGGTTGCAATTCTCAGAGTACAGTATTCATTGGATTCACCCGGGAATGCCGAAGGCAAAATACCGACTACAATTCCGCCTTTTTCCATGGCGCCTTTCCCGGCGGCTTCCATCACTCCGCTTTTTCCGCCGGTTAATACTATATGTCCTTTTTCCGCCAGTAATTTTCCCGCTTCATAAGCAAAATCGTATTCATTTTTACTGGCACCGTAGTCGCCTACTACAGCTACCTGGATTTTTCGATTGTTCATATTAAATCTATAAAATTTCTTTTACTAGTATTTAAACTAGTGATTGACAGATCAGGTTATGAAATCATTGATTTTTTTTATTCATACATCCTATTCGGTTTTCCAGCGTATCCCGCAGCCGATCACATCGGTCACCGGTTCCGAGACAGGTTGACCATTCATAATTTCCTGCATTGCTTTCTGCACATAATGTTTTGAAGCCTTGGAGGGATCTTTTGGATTATTATCAATCGCTCCCATATATACCAACTGCAAACCCTGATTTGTTTTCTTAAGTATAAACACATTCGGGGTAGCCGTAGCACCAAAATTTCTGGCGACTTCCTGCGTGTCATCAGAAAGATAGGGGAAAGGATATTTTTTATCCCGTCCCCGGGTTTGCATATTTTCGAAAGAATCCCCCGGTTGAAAAGTGGGATCGTTGGAATTAATTGCTAGCACCGGATAGCCTTCAGGAGAATAGGTATTGTACAGGTCTATGATCCTGTTTTCATATAACACGGAAAACGGACAGGTATTGCAGGTGAAGACAATTATAAAACCTTTTGCATCCTTAAAATCCGCCATGGAAATCATTTTCCCGCTTATACTCTTTAACTTGAAATCATTAACATAATCGCCTATATGATGTCCTTCCGGGCCTGTCAATGGCTGGGAACGGTATCCTGCAATTAAAAAAAATAAGATAGCTAACAAAGTTTTCATAGTCTGGATATTTGGTTATAATTTATCGGATAATCAGTTAAAAGCTGTTTTTGATACAAAAGCTGTAAACGAGGATCAATTTCGACAAAATCCGGCAAGAAAGATCAATCATTTCCCATTTTTCCTGACGAGAGAATTAAAAATATCAGGATTCGAATACATTTAATTAGGCCTGGAGCTTAAGATTTCAAACCGGAAGAAATAAAAGAATTTCAGAATTTCAGAAATTTTAATTCAATAATAATATTCCTTTCCGGGAAAATCGAGATAAATCCTCAAATATGTCATGCAATAAGGCTGCTTTTATAATTATTTCCCGGAACAGCCATAGTTAAAGAATCTCCTTCAGAAGATCATTACCCCGAACGGGCTTTTATTGCCTGACAAATACAATTGTTCTTACCTTTGATGGCATAATTCATTTTAATTATCCTATTATGAAACGCCTTTCATGGATCCCAGCCGCTATACTGATTCTGATATCCTGTCATCAGGTCAGAAAAAAAAGTGAATCATCTGAGTTTAAGTTCAACATTAGCCTTAAATGGAGCACCGATTCTGTTTTTAAATGTCCCGAATCCGTGTTTTATGACAAGGAAAGAAACCTTATTTATGTTTCCAACATAAACGGAGATCCCTCAGCGGCTGATGGCAACGGATTCATGTCTAAATTAGACACTTCAGGTAATATTATACAGCTCCATTGGATTAGCGGTCTGAATGCGCCAAAAGGAATGGATGTATACAATGGTAATTTATTCGTGGCCGACATTACACGGATTGCTGAAATTAATCTGGCTGACGATTCTCTGACGGCATTTTACGCTAACCGAATCATGGCTTACCAATTGAATGAAAATGAATGATGGAAAATATTTCGTTAGAACCTGAAGATGAAAATGAAGAGCTTTTCGAACACCACCGAATTGAGGTTGATGCGGGTCAAAGTGCGGAAAGAATAGATAAATTCCTTACTGAAAGAATCCAGCATGTAACCAGGAACAAGATCCAGTTCGCCATTCAGGAAGGATTTGTCAAAGTTAACGGCAAAATGGTTAAGTCAAATTACAAAGTCAGGCCGGCAGACCTGATCACTATTTCTTTGCCACAACCTCCGCGTGACACCTCTCTTCTTCCTGAAAATATTCCTTTAAGCATCATTTATGAAGATGATGACCTGATAGTCATCGATAAGCCGGCAGGAATGGTGGTTCACCCGGCTTATCAGAACTGGACGGGAACACTCGTCAACGGTCTGCTATATCATTTCAGTCAACTTCCTCATGTGCCCGGGAATGAAAGCCGGCCGGGTCTGGTACATCGCATTGATAAGGACACCTCAGGCTTGCTGGTTGTGGCAAAAAATGAAAATTCATTGAACTACCTGGCCAATCAGTTTTATCACCATACCATTGAAAGGAAATACCTGGCCCTGGTCTGGGGCGTTCCCGATCCTGCTGAAGGAACCATTACTGTGAATATAGGCCGAAGCCCTAAAGACCGTCGTGTCATGGTTGCCTTTCCTGAAGGTGATATGGGCCGGACAGCCATTACTCATTATAAATTGTTACATGATATCCGCTATGTTTCGCTTATTGAATGCAGGCTTGAAACAGGAAGGACCCACCAGATAAGGGCTCATATGAAATCTATTGGCCACCCCCTGTTTAACGATGCAACTTACGGAGGTGATAAAATCATAAAGGGAACTGTATTTTCAAGGTATAAATCCTTTGTGGAAAATTGCTTCAGTTTACTTCCAGGTCAGGCTTTGCATGCCGCTATTCTTGGATTTAAACATCCTGTTACGGGAAATTCCATGCTTTTTGAATCACCCCTTCCCCGAGATTTCAAGGCGCTGATTGAAAAATGGGAAAATTATATTAACTACAATTAATCTTACAGGCAGCAGAGATCCTGTCTGATTCTATACATAATGTCATATTTAATGCAAATAATCCGCTGCGTTATTTTTGCCGTCATGTATAATTACGGAAGCCCTCTCTAAAAAGGCAGATCGTCGGTAGGATCTGGTGCATTAAGGTCGACACTTAAGTCAGGATACGATTTCCCTTCAGGTACCGTAGCTGCACCGGAATCATTTTTTAACTTATCAAGACGCCATGCCTGCAGGGAATTGAAATAAACCTTTTCACCTTGAG
>JBJKSY010000053.1:0-19272 GCA_046703645.1 Cyclobacteriaceae bacterium | reverse complement strand
TCTTCCGAACATTCCATATGTTTCGCCATTTCACCGGAAGACAGTATCGCCGCGAAGACCGTCATGGAAGAGGAATTTTCCAAAGAGATAGATTCGGCCAAGATCGATAAAGTTGCCGTCCAGACCGGACTTTCGGTTGTCGCCATTATCGGCGAGAATATGAGGAAAACTCCGGGTATCGCCGGGAAAATGTTCGATGCCCTGGGGAAAAACGGAGTTAATGTGATCGCCATTGCCCAGGGATCCTCCGAATTGAATCTTTCGGTGGTGGTTTCTTATTTCGATCTTACAAAGACGCTCACTGTCCTTCATGAAGCTTTCTTCCTTTCGAACATCAAAACGGTGAACCTGTACCTGGCAGGTACCGGACTGATCGGAAGTACTCTCCTCCGGCAGATCCAGAAACAAAAGGAATACCTGAAAAAGGAACACAGTCTTCAATTCAGGCTTACGGGGATTACTAACCGCCGGAAAATGCTTTTCGAACGTGACGGCATCGACCTGGAGAAATGGGATGGCATCATGGACCAGCAGGGTGAGAATGCCAATATCGGGCATTTTATCGAAATGATGGAGCACATGAACCTCCCGAACAGCATTTTTGTTGATTGCACTGCCAGCCAGGAGGTGGTCGACACCTACGGACAGGTATTGAATAATTCCATTTCCATTTCAACTCCCAATAAGCTGGCCAGTTCCGGACCGCTTGAAATCTACAATCAGCTTTACCGGTTAAGCAGGAAAAAGGGAGTCAAATTTCTTTATGAAACCAATGTGGGAGCCGGGCTTCCGGTGATCACCACCCTGAAAGATCTTAAAATCAGCGGGGACTGGATCATAAAAGTGGAAGGGGTTCTTTCAGGGACACTTTCTTATATTTTCAACACCTTTGACGGCAGCAAGCCTTTCAGTGAAGTTGTAAAAGAAGCCAGGGCCAAAGGTTATACGGAACCCGATCCACGAGACGACCTTAACGGAATGGATGTGGTGCGCAAGATACTCATCCTGTCGCGGGAAGTAGGATATGAAATGGAGATCAGTGAAGTTAAGAATGAACCATTCCTGCCGGAATCATGTTTCCAGAAAGGATCGGTGGAGGAATTTTTCGAAGAATTAAAAAAATTCGACGATCATTTCGAAAAAATGAGGAAGAAAGCCTCCGGCGAGGGAAAAAGATTAAGATTCATGGCTACCCTGGAAGAAGGCATGGCAAAGGTCGGGCTGACCTCCGTAGGGGCGGAACATCCTTTGTATTCAATGTCAGGCAGCGATAATATGATCTCTTTCACGACCTCCCGGTACAAGGAACGTTCGCTCGTTATCAAAGGGCCCGGAGCCGGAGGTGAAGTGACGGCTGCCGGGGTATTCGCCGAAATAATCAGTATTGCTAATTCTTTACCTTAATGATCATCCTGTAATCCATGGAATCCATAAAGGTATTTGCTTCAGCATCCGTGGCTAATGTGGCATGCGGTTTTGACGTGCTGGGATTTGCCGTAAGTGAGCCGGGTGACGAGCTGATCCTCAAGGAAAACCATACGGACAAGCTCAGGATCATTTCCATAACCGGCGATGAAGGGCAACTGCCTTTGGACCCTGAAAAGAACACCGCCACGGTTGTTATCAGGAGTGTGTTAAATCATTTAAAAATCTCACGGGGATTTGATATCTGGCTGAATAAAAAAATGCCGCTTGGAAGCGGATTGGGATCAAGTGCAGCAAGTTCCGTGGCCGGCTGTTTTGCAGTTAATGAATTACTCGGCCGGCCCCTGACGGCGGAAGAATTACTTCCCTTTGCCATGGAAGGAGAACGGGTTGCATGCGGATCGGCTCATGCCGATAATGTAGGTCCGGCATTGCTGGGAGGTTTTATCCTGATCAGGAGTTACGATCCGTTGGATGTGGTAAAACTGCCGGGCCTGCCGGGACTTTATGCTACTGTAGTTCATCCCCAGATTGAAATTAAAACCAAGGACGCCCGGGGTATCCTGAAAAAAGAGATCACATTAAAAGATGCCATTCGCCAGTGGGGTAATGTCGGGGGATTTGTGGCAGGCTTGTACTCCGGAAATTTTGAATTACTGGGCCGGTCGATGGTCGATTATATTGTTGAACCTATCCGTTCCATTCTCCTGCCGGGGTACGACCAGGTAAAGGAACAGGCCATAAAAGCCGGTGTGCTGGGTTGCGGGATCTCTGGCTCCGGCCCTTCACTTTTTGCCTTGAGCAGGGGTGAATCGATCGCACGTAAAGCCGGGGAAGAAATGGCCAGAGTTTTCGAAGAATTAAAAATCGAATCTGAAGTTTACGTTTCTGAAGTGAATGAGAAAGGCCCGCAGGTACTGGGTTGAATCTTAAGGTAAATTTTTGCCCTGTTTTTACCCGGAACTGGTTTTATTGGTAAAAAAAGCAAGGGTTTGAATATTAAAAGCGGGATATTGTAAATTATAACAAATTCCAAAAGTAAATTCAATCAAAATCCGCAATAGAAACTTAAATGCAGTTTTTCAGTACCCATCATAATGCCAAACTGGTTTCCTTTCGCGAGGCGGTCATGAAAGGTCTGCCGGAAGACAACGGCCTTTACCTCCCCATGCAAATCCCCGAATTGAATCCGGATTTTATCGCGAATCTTGATCATATGAACCTGCAGGATATCGGCATCGAGGTGACACGCGCTTTTGCAGGAGATGAAATGAATGATGAGGCCATAACCCGTATCATATCCGAATCAATTGATTTTGACGCCCCCCTTTTCAGGCTGAACGGCAAGATCTTCTCCCTCGAACTCTTTCATGGGCCTACCTATGCTTTCAAGGATTTCGGCGCAAGGTTCATGGCCAGAACGCTGGCCTATTTCCTGGAAAATGAAAACAGGAAAATAACAATCCTGGTTGCAACTTCCGGAGACACGGGCAGTGCCGTGGCCAACGGATTTTATAATACTCCGAATATCCGCGTCGTTCTTCTTTATCCCAGCGGAAAGGTTAGTGAGCTGCAGGAGAAACAACTTACAAGCCTGGGCGGCAATATTACGGCTCTTGAAATCGATGGCACTTTCGACGATTGCCAGATCATGGTAAAGCAGGCTTTCCTGGACCAGGAATTATCCAATTCCATTAATCTTACCTCCGCGAATTCCATCAATATTGCAAGGCTGATCCCGCAGACATTTTATTATTTCTATGCTTACGGGAAATTGCCTGAAAAAAACAAACCGGTTGTCTTTTCCGTGCCTTCAGGGAATTTCGGCAATCTCTGCGGAGGTATCCTTGCACATAAAATGGGACTGCCCGTTGCCGGTTTTGTTGCCGCCACCAATGCCAATAATACCGTTCCTAAATACCTGGCAACCGGAAAATTCAATCCGCAGCCTTCTGTAAAAACCATTTCCAATGCCATGGATGTGAGTAATCCCAGCAATTTTCCGAGAATACTGGAATTATACGGTCAGCGCCATGATGCCATAAAAAAAGAAATCACCGGCTTTGCATATTCCGATTCGATAACCCGGAAAACAATTAAGAAAATTTACGATGAGTACGAATATCTGCTTTGTCCTCATTCTGCCATTGGCTACCTGGGCATTCATGATGCCCTGATATCCCGCAGCGAGGATACCTATGGGATTTTTCTTTCCACTGCACATCCGGCAAAATTTTATAATGTCATTGACCAGATCATCGATGGCGAGATTACGTTCCCTCATGCCCTGAAAGCTGTTCTGACAAAAGATAAAAAGTCATTCAGGCTTTCCAGTGATTACAAAGCCTTCAGGGAATTTTTGCTTAATCTTCACGGGATATTGTAAGAAAATACAATTCTTTTTGCCGATCCGTTTCCACGGCAAAAAAAATTTCATATTTTTCAGCGGTGATTCCCGGTCAGACCGGGAGTAATACAACCAGGATTTTTAGTGATATTATTCCGGGCCGGGGGATGAACAGGTGCTGATTCATTCTGATATTAGACCTCCAGGATTCCGGGGATACTGACAACCTAAAACCAAAGAACCGAAATTATGTCCGCATTAGGCCACGAATACCTGGAAATACTGTTGCTGCTCGGCGGGTTCGTAATTGTTGCCGTTTCTTCCGGAAGGATTTCCCTTATTTTCCAGAAGATCCACCTCCCTTTCATCACCGGCCTGCTATTTATCGGGATCCTATCCGGTCCCTATGCTCTGAACCTCATACCGGCAGCCTCAAGGACCCGGTTGCTTTTCATTAATGATTTTGCCCTCGCTTTTATTTCCTTCGCTGCCGGATCCGAATTATATCTCAGCGAATTAAGGGATCGCATTTCAAGCATAAAATGGATAACCTTTGGCCAACTAGTAATATCCTTTTTTCTGGGAAGCCTGATCCTTTTCCTGATTTCAGGGTGGATCCCGTTCATGAAAGACCGGAGCACTGAAGTGAAGCTTGCGATTTCCCTCCTTTCAGGTGCCATTTTTGTTGCGAGGTCACCGGCTTCAGCGATAGCGGTTATCAAGGAACTGAGGGCAAGGGGACCTTTTACGCAAACCGTCATGGGAGTCACGGTAGTTAAGGACTTCCTCGTTATCCTGGTTTTCGGCGTCGTGCTTTCAGTGTCCCAGGTAATTACAAGCGGAGAGCCTTTCCGGGTCTCTGAAATTCTGATGCTCCTGTTGGAAATCACTCTTTCACTGGGTGCCGGATTTGTACTTTACCTTATATTAAAAGTTATCCTGTCTTTCAAAATCAATAAGGTCATTAAAACACTGATGATCCTTACATTAGGATTCCTGGTTTATCGTTTTTCCTTCTTTCTGAAGGATATTACAGCCGCACAACTGGGACAGGATATTTTCCTGGAACCGCTGGTGATATGTATCATCGGCAGTTTCCTGGTTACCAACTATTCCAGGTACCGTCAGGAATTCATCCGGATCATTCAGGATACGGGCCCGATGATCTACACTGTTTTTTTTACATTTACAGGTTCCTCTATGTTCCTGGAAGTTCTGCCCAGGGTATGGGTGATAACTCTTGCACTCTTTCTGATCCGCTTTTTTACCGTTGTTTCAGGTGCCGTAACAGGAAGCCTTATTGCCAGGGAACCGCCGGCTTTCCTGAAAGTCTCATGGATGCCTTATATCACCCAGGCGGGAGTTGCGCTTGGACTTTCTACCGTTGTGGCCAATGAATTTCCGGGCTGGGGCCAGGAACTTGCTACAGTGATCATTTCTGTGATCGTCATCAATCAGCTTATAGGGCCGCCTTTGTTCAAATGGGCCCTGCGCTATGTCGGGGAGGACCGTTCGAAAGGAAATGTTTATGAATATGACGGGATGCTGGAGGCGCTTATTTTCGGTTATGAAAATCAGGCGATAGCCCTGGCAAAGCAACTTCAATCCAAAGGGTGGAAAACCCGGATCGCAACACTCGACCCTGCCAATAAGGAATCCGGTACAAATGATATCGAGATCCATTATATCAGTGAGATCAATATTGAGAACCTGGACAAAATTAAGGCTGCAAATACGGAAGCTTTCATTACCCTTCTTACCGATGAAGAAAACCTGGCGATATGTGAAATTGCTTACCATCATTACGGGACGAGGGTTATGGTTGTGAGGCTCAACAGCCGCTCGAATTTTGACAAATTCCATAGTCTCGGTGCGCTTATTGTGGAACCGTCAACCGCCATGGTTAGCCTGCTCGATCATTTTGTCCGTTCACCACAGGCTACTTCACTGTTACTCGGCATGCAAAAGGACCAGGATACGCGCGACATAGAAATAAGGAATCCCAACCTCCATGGCATTTACCTCAGGGATCTCCGCCTGCCCCCCGAAGTTATCGTCCTTTCCGTGAAAAGAAGGGGCCAGATGATCATCTCGCATGGGTACACAAGGCTGCGAAGAGGAGATGTACTGACGCTGGTAGGTACCTTAAAAAGCCTTGATCATGTTTCACAGCGTTTTGAAAGCTGAATTACCTAACCTTCAACAAATCAGCGGGGTGTAAAACTTTTTCAGGGATAAATGCTAATTTCGCAATTCATGTTTTAAGGATCCGATAAATAATATGACAAATAACATAACGCGCCCGGAAGAGAATGTTCAACTGAAAAAAATCATCTCCCATGCCAAGGAATACGGGTTTGTATTTCCATCCAGTGAAATTTATGACGGCCTCCAGGCAGTTTATGACTACGGTCCTTACGGCGTTGAGTTAAAGAATAATATCCGGTCAGCCTGGTGGCAGGCAATGACGAGGCTGAACCCAAATATAGTCGGCATCGATGCTGCAATATTCATGCATCCTACCACCTGGTCGGCTTCCGGCCATGTGGACAGTTTCAATGACCCGATGATCGATAATAAGGATTCGAAAAAGAGGTACAGGGCCGACCAGCTAATCGAAGACAAGGCAGCCGAATATGAAGCGGAGGGAAAAGCCGATAAAGGACAGGAACTTATCCATGAAATGAACCGCCTGCTCGAGAAAGAAGATTTCAAGGGCGTTTATGAACTGATCGTCCGTGAAGATATTAAATGCCCTATTTCAGGAACGGCAAACTGGACAGAAGTTCGGCAATTTAACCTGATGTTCTCCACGCAGATCGGCTCGGTATCGGACGATGCTAACCTGATCTATCTCCGGCCGGAAACCGCCCAGGGTATTTTTGTGAATTTTCTCAATGTCCAGAAAACCGCAAGGATGAAGATCCCCTTCGGGATTGCTCAGACGGGCAAGGCCTTCCGCAATGAGATCGTCGCCAGGCAGTTCACATTCCGGATGAGAGAGTTTGAACAAATGGAAATGCAGTTCTTTATCCGCCCCGGCGATGAAATGCAATGGTATGCTTTCTGGAAGGAGAAAAGAATGAACTGGCACAAAGCCATAGGGATACCGGTTGAGAAACTGAAATTTCACGATCACGAAAAGCTTGCCCACTATGCCAATGCGGCAGTGGATATAGAATACCAGTTCCCCTTCGGATCAAAAGAGGTGGAAGGGATCCATTCCAGAACGGACTTCGACCTGGGTAATCACCAGAAATTTTCCAAAAAGAAAATTCAATATTTTGATCCCGACCTGAACAAAAGCTACGTGCCTTATGTGATTGAAACCTCGGCAGGCCTCGACAGGCTTTTCCTAATGATCTTAAGCAATGCCTACAGGGAAGAAGAAACCGAGGAAAACGGAGAATCCAAAAAAAGAGTTTTTCTCGATATACATCCTTCCCTGGCCCCGGTCAAAGCGGCCATTTTCCCCCTGGTAAAAAAAGACGGGCTGCCGGAAATCGGAATGAAGATCTATGAGGACCTTAAAAAGGAATTCAACCTCATATATGAAGATTCAGCTTCTATCGGAAAACGGTACGCCCGTCAGGATATCATCGGAACTCCTTTCTGCATAGCTGTTGATCACCAGACCAAAGAAGATGATACCGTTACGATCAGGGACCGGAATACCACTGACCAGTACAGGGTAGCCATCAAAGATCTGAAAGATACAATCCTGCAAAAATCGTCGATGAACCTGATCCTGGAGAATCTTTAATTCATTTCACGGAATTTCTACAATGCCTGAATGCCGGCTGCTTCACAATAATGGCAATTCCTGTAATTTATGAGTATAGATAACTTTTTATTAAATTATCATAGAAATTCCGGTTAAAGCGTAAAACAAGTTGCAATTCATAAGTTTCTTCCTGCTGGTGGCGGGCCTGGTTTCCGTAGTAATTATCAATTCCCTTGGCCTGATTTATGATATTATCAATTATTTTTTCAGGGACGATATCAACAGGTATCTGCTGATCAGGCCGCTGGGGAAGAAATACAAGGGTAACCTTCTGTCTGCATTTACATATTATAAGAACCTTAGGAAAGAAGACAAAGCACTTTTTGAAAAAAGGGTCAGGAAGTTCATGGATATGAAAAATTTCATCCCCCGCGGTGGTATAAAAAGTGTTACCGATGAAATGAAGGTCCTGATTTCTGCTTCTGCCATTCAGCTTACTTTTGGGCTGCCTGGTGTTTATTTCACGCATTTCCGGAAATTGCTGATCTACCCGGACGATTACTATTCATTGATAAAAAGACAATATCATAAGGGAGAGGTGAATGAAAGCCTGGGCATCATTATACTTTCCTGGAAAAATTTCCTGGAAGGGTATGCCCGGGGCGACAGCGGGGTCAACCTGGGTATTCATGAAATGGCACATGCTCTTCAACTTGAGAATAAGATTTTTAACCGCGAATATAATTTTCTTAATCATTCACTTCTGGATCAATGGGAGGTATTATCCCGGGAAGAAATACGTAAAATAAATGAAAACAAGGAAAGCTTTTTCCGGGCCTATGGCGGTGAAAATGAATTTGAATTTTTTGCCGTTGCTCTTGAAAATTTTTTTGAGAGGCCTCAAAGTTTCATGGCTTACCACCCCGAAATGTACCATTTGCTTACACGACTCCTAAAACAGGATCCATTAGCCAATCAAAAACAGGTTCCCCTCCCTAACTGAGTGACATGAATCTTACTTCCTCCTGAATCCATTCGAAAGGAGGCCAAAAATGATGAGACCGGCTGCAAATATGATCCCGCTGTAAACCGGGGTGATCAGTTTCATTAATAACATGCCGGACAATATAAGGCATAATCCCAGTAGATAAAGCCTAGCTTTGTTAGCTTTCATCAGGAAATGTATCTTCTATGTTTGCCAAGATAAATCAAAAATCCTGTGGAATAAAATATAACCAATTAAAAAGGAATCCCCGGTCAGGGCCGGGGATTCTTACTGAGACCTGTCGATTCTTATTTACCGGTAAAGGTCCTGAATCCGATACCAATGAAAAAGTGAATCTTAATCAGGATTTTGCAAGCGCCTGTTCAAGGTCTTTCAGGATATCCTGGATATTCTCAATCCCTATTGAGAGCCGGACAAGATCGGGTGTGATGCCGCCCGAAAGCTGGGACTCTTCCGAAAGCTGCGAATGAGTGGTTGTGGCGGGATGTATGGCCAGGCTCTTTGCATCTCCCACATTGGCAAGATGGGAAAACAACTGTAAGGATTCGATGAATTTCTGCCCTGCCGGTTTACCTCCCTTGATTCCGAAGATCACCATTCCGCCGAATCCTTTTTTCAGGTACTTTGTAGCCACCGCGTAGGTCGGATCATCCTTCAGCCCCGGGTACCTTACCCAGGAAACTTTGCCATGGGATTTAAGGAAATTGGCAACCTCGAGGGCATTGGCAGAATGCCGTTCCATTCTTAAAGCCAGTGTTTCCAAACCCTGCAGGAATATCCAGGCATTATCGGGCGACATTGCGGCTCCCAGGTTCCTCAACGGGACCAGTCTCATCCTTAATATATATGCAAGGTTTGAAAAGGGTCCAAGATCATGGGCAAAACGCAGGTCATGATATCCGGCATCCGGTTCATTGTACAGTGAAAACTTTTTATCTGTCCAGTCGAATTTACCCGAATCAATCACAATCCCGCCTATTGCCGTGCCATGCCCTCCGATCCACTTGGTCAGGGAATGTACCACGATATCGGCACCATAATCAATAGGCCTTAAAAGATACGGCGTGGTAAACGTAGAATCTACTATAAGAGGGAGATGGTGTTTTTTGGCGATAGATGAAATGGCGGAAATATCGGTGACATCAAGGGCAGGGTTCCCGATGGTTTCAACGAAAATTGCCCTGGTTTTGGCATTAATAGCCTTTTCGAAAGTTTCAGGATTTGAAACTTCGGCAAACCGTGCTTTTATGCCCAGTTGGGGAAGGATAGAATCAAACTGGGTATAGGTCCCTCCGTAAAGATTTTTAGCGGAAACGATTTCATCTCCTGCCCGTGCCACGTTGATGACAGCATAATGAATGGCCGAAGTCCCCGATGCCAGCACAAGCGATGCTGCGCCCCCCTCCAGGGCGGCTAAACGTTTTTCCAGAACATCGTGGGTCGGGTTCATGATTCGGGTATATATGTTCCCGAATTCTTTCAGCGCAAACAGGTTAGCGGCATGTTCAGTGTTCTTAAATACATAGGATGTTGTACGATGAACCGGAACACCCCTTGAAAGTGTATTATCAATTTCCTGGCCGGCATGCAGGGCAAGGGTTTCAAAAGAAGCACTAGTTAAGGTCGATTCTTCCATGTTATTTTTTGGTTAATATTTATTCGATAATTGTGCAGGAGGATTCCCGGAATGAAATTTCATTGATCAGATGTCGCTTTCGTCGAAAAGCCAGGTGCTCAGGTACCTTTCCCCGGTATCGCATCCGATAGTTACAATCGTTTTCCCTTTGTATTCTGTTCTCGCCCCAACCTGCAGCGAGGCCCATACATTGGCTCCGGAGGAGATTCCAAGCAGAATTCCCTCTTCGCGTGCAAGACGTCTTGACATGGCCCCCGCGTCAGTGTGCCGTACCCGTATCACTTCATCGATAAGATGCCTGTCAAGGTTTTTCGGTTCGAAACCGGCTCCTATCCCCTGGATCTTATGGGGACCGGGCCTGTCCCCGGACAAAATAGCCGAATCATCCGGTTCCACGGCAAAAATTTTAATATTCTTATTTTTCGATTTAAGGAAACTGCCTATTCCGGTGAGCGAACCCCCTGTTCCTACGCCTGCCACGAGAATATCGACCTTGCCTTCCGTATCATTCCAGATTTCAACCGCGGTGGTCTTCCTGTGAATGGCAGGGTTTGCCGGATTTTCGAATTGCTGGGGGGTAAAGGAATTCGGGGTCGAATTAAGAAGGTTTTCGGCGGTTTCTATGGCGCCTTTCATTCCTCTTGATCCTTCCGTAAGGACCAGTTCGGCACCAAATGCCTTCAATAGTTTTCTTCGTTCTATGCTCATGGTTTCCGGCATGGTAAGGATTAGCCGGTACCCCCTTGCGGCCGCAACAAAAGCCAGGGCAACTCCCGTATTGCCGCTGGTAGGTTCGATGATCACGGAATCCTTGTTCAATAATCCTTTTTTTTCCGCATCCAGTATCATGGCATAACCTATCCTGTCTTTTACGCTTGACAGGGGGTTGAACGATTCCAGTTTTACAAGGATATCGGCTTTTATTCCTTTTGTAACGCTGTTCAGCCTGATCAGGGGAGTTTTACCTATGAGATCGGTTATGCTGTCTGCTATATTCATTGAGGCCTGTATTTAAATTTCGAAATTAAGTTCCGATGAACGGTTGATATATTCATTGACCAGATCTTCCAGGGTAATGGCCTTTAGAGTTTCGCTCATCGATTTCGTAAGCGTATCCCATACCCTCCCGTTTATATAACGACTGCTGTCATTCTCATTCTCATTTTCCTCTTTATCGAGAATTAAAAAGGATCCTTCCAGGGTTTCAACAATTTCTTTCATTGTGATATTATACGCAGGCCTGGAAAGAAGATAACCTCCTTCGGCTCCCCTCTGAGCAATCACAAGATCCGCCCCTTTGAGAAGGCTGATGATCTGTTCGGAATATTTTTCCGACAAACCCTGGTTCCTGGCCATATCTCCCAGCCGCATGACCCCTTTATTATAATTCAATGCCAGCTCAAACATCAGCCGGGTACCGTATAATGTTTTTGTTGAAAGACGCATTTTTAATTTATTACATAGTTTTCCTATCGCAATAATATGAATAATCCTTTCCAACTAAAAAAAATTGCAAATCTTTTTTAATCAGGCTATTCGTTTCAGGCTTCCGTAACGGAAAAAAAATTAATAAAAAAAAGTCGGCTTACGGCCGAACAGGATATATCCGTCTCAGTCAATTTATATACCTTTGCTCCTCCAATTTTCCCTTAACCAGAATGGCCAACGTCATCGCGATAGTCGGAAGACCGAATGTGGGCAAATCCACATTATTTAACCGGCTGATTGAAAAAAAACAGGCGATCATGGATGACACTAGCGGTGTCACCCGTGACCGGCATTATGGCATCTGTGAGTGGAATGGCAGGCATTTTACGGTTATTGATACCGGCGGATATGTGGGAGATTCCCAGGATGTATTTGAAAAAGCCATCCGAACGCAGGTGGAAATTTCCCTGCAGGAAGCATCTGTAATTTTCTTTATGGTGGACAGCAGGCAGGGTGTTACCGATTTTGACAGGGAATTCGCAAAAGTGATCCGGGCTGCCAATAAACCGGTTTATGTCATTGTCAACAAAGCCGATAACTCGGTACTAAGCCTGGGATCAGGCGAATTCTATGCATTGGGCTTTGAAAAATTATTCCCGGTATCTTCCATCAGTGGCTCCGGGACCGGAGAACTTCTGGATGATCTTGTTTCCAGCCATATCAGTGATGATTTTCCTGATGAAACCACCGATCTTCCAAGGGTAGCCATCATCGGTCGTCCGAATGTCGGAAAATCATCATTACTTAATGCACTGATCGGTGAAGAAAGGACAATAGTTACGGAAATCGCCGGAACCACACGGGATTCCATTAATACGCGTTATAACCTTTACGGTAAGGATCTCATCCTTATTGACACGGCCGGGATCCGGAAACGATCGAAGATTAAAGACAACATTGAATTTTACAGTGTTTTACGATCATTGAAGGCAATCGAGGATTGCGACGTGGCTATGATCATGATCGATGCCACACAGGGTTTCGAGAGCCAGGACATGAACCTTGTCGCCCTTGCAAGAAGGTATAAAAAAGGAGTAATCATCCTGGTGAATAAATGGGACCTGGTCGAGAAGGAAACCAATACGGCCGCCCAATTCAAAAATATTATAAGCGAACGGCTCGGGAACATGGATTTCATCCCTGTAATATTTATTTCCGTATTGAAAAAGCAAAGAATTTTCGCCGTGGTTGAAAAGGCGCTTGAAGTATTCGAGAATCTTCAGAGGAAAATTCCGACATCGGAATTAAACACGGTCATGCTTGAAGCGATTGAAAAGTACCCTCCACCGGCTATTAAGGGGAAATATATAAAAATCAAGTATGTGACCCAGCTTCCCTCGAGAACGCCGGTAATTGCATTTTTCTGCAATCATCCGAACTATATTAACACCTCGTATGAAAGATACCTGGAAAATAAACTCAGAGAAAATTTTAATTTATCCGGCACGCCGGTAAAATTAGTATTCAGAACAAAATGAGCCCCTTACATCCCAAAGCAGAGAAATTCCGAATGGTGATCGGCAAGTACATTCCTGAGAATTCTGTGGAATATGCTCTGAAATTATGGTTATACAAACCTTTCCATTTCAAGATCACGCAATCAAGGCAATCAAAACACGGAGATTATCAATTCAATCCGCGGGACCGTTCCCATTCCATTACCCTTAACGGGAGCCTGAACCCGTATTTATTCCTCATCACCTATATCCATGAGGTGGCTCACCTTAGGAATTTTATGAAACATGGACGTCGTGTAACTCCTCACGGACCTTACTGGAAAGAATACTTCAAGATCCTGATCAGGCCTGTTCTCAATGAGGACCATTTTCCGCCCGATATTTTGGCCCAGTTGAAAATCCATATGGAAAACCCGAAAGCCTCATCAGACACGGATGTTGCCCTGACCCGGATCCTGAGAAGATATGATAAGAAATCCAATGGAAAATCCATCGCCCTGGAATCCATTCGTCCGGGCGAAAAATTCGTATTGTCGGGGAAAATTTATAAAAAGCTGGAATCCAAGCGAACAAGAGCCCTGTGCCGTGAAATGGGTTCCGGGAGGGATTACCTGATACCGGAATTAATCAATATTGAAAGGTATCACTGAAGATCAATCCTGTGATTGATCAGTAAATCGATCTTCCGGAAGAGGTCGATGGGTTGAAAGGTCCTCCAGTTTTCAATTTCCAGTGTTCCCCCGTAATTAATATAGTAATCTAGCCGGTACTTTTTCCATTCCTGCTGAACGAAATCCCTGAAATTCAACGCCGCGATCCATCCGTCCTCAATATCTTCGAACCATTCTTCATAATAACAATCATCGGATCCGTGAAAATTGAATACATTTTCACCGATAAGGACATATTTTTTAATACCAAAGGAAGAAAGGTGGTCGATAATGTTCCGTTTGAGATACATGATATCATTATTTATGGCATCATTCCATTCGCCCAGCAATTCTATAATGGTGAATCCATGCTCATAGGAAGTAAAAAGGATCTTGATATACAGTGTCTCCGAACCGATATTATCCCAGGCAGGGTCGATATAATAGTTGTAGATGGTCTCAGAATAAACATCGTAGTTATACTGTTTCCTGTAAAAAGGAGAACGTTCATCCTGTGACGAATCATAATGCATCAGCCAATGATAATAGGGCTCTATTTCATGCATGTCTGCAACGTTTAACTTTTCAGTCGTCCTATTATACTAAACTTCGAAAACACTTTTTCATTGTGAGGGGCATCTTTTAATTCTTCGGTCAGGTCCTGCCCTGCCCAATGCTCATAATGTTTGCCGCTCCACCAGAGACGGGAACCGGAAAGATCATAGATTATACCTTCATAGGCACACCATATTTCGTCACGGTCGCTCCCGTTCCTGAGGGCCAGTTGCCCCAGCGTATATTCCTTCAAAACAATTATGAATTTAACTTACGAAGGTAACCTGTGAAATTCAAATCCCCGTAACCTGAAAAGAAAATAAACAGGCAGTGATCACCCTAAAATCTCCCGAATTTTAAAGCCAGTGAAAAATTGGTTTTATTCAAGGCATACGGATTGGTATTGGTCAGTTCAAGATCCTGGGCAAATCTTCTTGTAGCCCCGATATCCGCGCTGAAAAACCGTGTTATATTGATCTCAAGAGAAACCCCCGGTTCAAAGTACCAGAAAATATCCTGGTTATACAGATCATTCATATCCGGCTGGTAATTCGGCGATTCCCAGTCACGGATATATCCGAGCCACCCGGCTCCCCCGGCAACCGGGAAAGTAACATGTACAAGTTTATTGGACCAGGCAACAGGTTCAATGACAAAACCACCGTAACCCCCAATCAGGCAGGCCTTATTATTACCATAGGGATCCATCCCTTCGTAGGTATTTACCGGGATCACCCCATTCACTTCAAAACCCAGGCCGATTATACGGTCAATTGTCCACATTCCCCGGCCTCCGGCCAGGACGAGCGGTTTATCCATGAAGCTGGAACTTTTAAAGAGAAGTGCCCCATATCCCCCGGAATGATGGATATTGCCTGCAAGTGTCTGCATTCCCCCGTTATCCTGGGCTTCGACAGATACAGAGGAAATTAAGAATACTAGTGAAAAAATTGCTATGCGGGTTGTCATATAAAAAATGGTTTAAAATTTTTTACGGAATTAATTCCCTAAAGGATTCAAAATGTCATAATAATCTGGATTTTAAGCCACCTGGACGGTGAAGAATGCAAAATTTATTTTTTTGGTTCCCTGTTGAAAATAGTCTATTTTTGGGCGGGTTTTAATTAAAAGAGGACCCATAGGAGTTAAAATTACCGGTACGGGGTTTCCCGGAAGGTAATTTTATATTTTCAGAAGGATTTAAATTTTTTTAATTTTTATATTGAAATTTTTAGACAATCTGTTAAACCAAAATACATGTTATGAAGAAGTTTTTTTTCACATTGCTGGCTGTACTTCTAGTGCCGCTTGCAAGCTTTGCCAGTGAGGCTGACCTTACGATACCAGAGCTTAACAGTTCACAAAGAGGGTGGTTGATGTTGGGCTTCGTAATTTGCGGACTTGGCCTCGTATTCGGCCTGTGGAAATTCCTGCAGGTAAAAGGAATAAAAGCCCACAAGGCAATGCTTGATGTATCCCATATCATTTTTGAAACCTGTAAAACCTATCTGCTGCAGCAGGGAAGTATTCTGATCGTGTTGTTTGTCTTTATTGCCGTTTGCGTGGCGTTTTACTTCGGGTTCCTCCAGGAAAAAGGAGTCGGTGATGTGGTGTTGATTATCAGTTGGACAGTCATCGGGATTCTGGGTTCTTACGGAGTTGCCTGGTTTGGAATTCGCATGAATACCCTGGCAAACAGCCGTATGGCTTTCGCCTCCCTGAGGAGAAATCCATTGAAGCTTCTGAGCATTCCGCTATCGGCAGGAATGAGTATCGGGGTGGCGCTGGTTTGTGTAGAGCTAATTATGATGCTCATTATCCTTCTGTTTGTACCCTCCGACCTGGCCGGTGCGAGCTTTGTCGGTTTTGCCATCGGTGAATCTCTCGGGGCAAGCGCCCTTCGTATCGCGGGCGGTATCTTCACCAAGATCGCTGATATCGGATCTGACCTGATGAAGGTGGTGTTCAAGATCAAGGAAGACGATCCCAGAAATCCGGGTGTGATTGCAGACTGCACAGGTGACAATGCCGGTGACAGCGTAGGACCTACCGCCGATGGTTTTGAAACTTATGGAGTTACAGGGGTTGCCCTAATCACCTTTATCGTACTGGGAGTCAAGACTCCTGAATGGCAGGCCCAGTTACTGACCTGGGTTTTTGTGATGCGTATCCTCATGATCGTTACCTCCGTGGTCGCTTACTGGATCAATGACCTTATCACCAAGGCGAGGTTCTCAGGAAAGGATGATATTGATTTCGAGAAACCTCTGACCTCCCTGGTATGGGTAACTTCTATCTTATCGATCATCATGACTTTCGCTGTAAGTAAAAGTGTCATCGGTAATCTTCCTGAAGAGCTTTGGCTGAAAATTTCGATCATCATCAGTTGCGGTACCCTTGGAGCCGCACTCATCCCGGAATTCACCAAGATCTTCACCAGCCCGAAATCGGGACATGTTCAGGAAGTTGTCCGCGCATCCCGTGAAGGAGGCGCCTCGCTGACCATCCTGTCCGGCCTGGTATCCGGTAACTTCAGCGCTTTCTGGCAGGGCCTTGTATTCCTGCTGCTTATGTTCATCGCTTATTTCACCAGCACGCTGAACCTGGATGTGTTCATGATCTATTCTTCCGTATTTGCCTTCGGCCTTGTAGCCTTCGGTATGCTCGGAATGGGCCCGGTGACCATTGCCGTAGACAGCTACGGCCCTGTTACCGATAACGCACAATCCGTATATGAACTTTCATTGATTGAAAACATACCTAATGTAGCTGAAAACATTGAAAAGGATTTCGGATTCAAACCTGATTTCGAAAAGGCAAAATATTATCTTGAAGCCAACGACGGCGCAGGAAATACATTCAAGGCAACCGCAAAGCCGGTGCTGATAGGTACAGCCGTTGTAGGTGCCACCACGATGATTTTCTCGCTGATCCTTGTGATCAAGAATGTGCTTGGCGTTACACCTGAAAGCATCCTGAATGTATTAAATCCATATACCATCCTCGGATTTCTTGCCGGCGGCGCCGTAGTATACTGGTTCACCGGCGCTTCCATGCAGGCTGTAACTACGGGAGCTTATCGTGCGGTTGAATATATTAAACGAAATATAAATCTCGATCCTAATGCCGATCAGAAGGCCTCTACTGAAAAATCAAAAGAGGTTGTGAAGATATGCACCCAATATGCGCAGAAAGGAATGCTGAATATATTTGTGGCTTTATTCTCCTTCGCGCTAGCCTTTGCCTTCTTTTCTGCTCCCGGTTCCTCCACAGGACCTGCATCCTTCTTTGTAAGCTACCTTATTTCCATTGCTATTTTCGGACTTTTCCAGGCAATATTCATGGCTAATGCCGGGGGTTGCTGGGATAATGCCAAGAAAGTCGTGGAGGTGGATCTAAAGGAAAAAGGAACGGAACTGCATGCAGCTACCATCGTAGGCGATACGGTGGGAGACCCCTTCAAGGATACTTCTTCTGTTGCCCTGAACCCGATCATCAAGTTCACAACCCTATTCGGACTGCTTGCAATGGAAATAGCAATTTCAGAGAATTTCAGGGCTGCAGCCCCCTATGTCGGATTTATATTCCTTGTCGTTGCCCTGGTATTTGTTTACAGGACTTTCTACAAGATGCGTATAAAATCCGAAGAGTGATCGTAAAATATATATTCAGAAAAAAGGCTGTCATTCGCTGATAGCCTTTTTTTATTTATTTCAAATGCCGGAAAGAACTTTCCTGATAAAAATATCCCGGATCATGAACTTTATCATTTTTTAATTTTTATGTTTTACGGATATTGCACACTGATAACTTTTTAATCTTTGAACGGCGCCACATTTATTCTGATAATGACTGCCGGGTCGGTAGGCCTGGTGCATACACTCCTTGGCCCCGACCATTATATTCCCTTCATAGTACTGGCAAAGGACAGGAACTGGCCAATGCGGAAAACTCTTTTCATTACGACATTATGCGGGCTGGGACATGTCGGAAGTTCGGTTGTTCTCGGCTTATTGGGAATAGCCCTGGGATGGAGCCTCACCAGCATCAATTTATTTGAAAGCCACAGGGGGCAGATCGCCGGCTGGCTGCTGATTGCCTTCGGACTGATCTACATGATATGGGGAATCCGGAGAGCTTACCACAACAAGCCGCATAGTCATTTGCACCATCATGCTGACGGATCGCTGCATGTACACGATCATACACATACCGGCGGACACAGCCATATACATACTTCACCACCGTCACGGAGCATGACTCCCTGGATACTTTTTCTGATTTTTGTATTTGGTCCCTGTGAACCGATGATTCCCCTGGTTATGTATCCTGCTGCCGAAAAAAATATTACCGGCCTGATAGGAGTAATCATAATTTTTTCCCTCGTCACGGTGCTGACAATGCTCATGGTAGTCGGCGCCAGCCTTACAGGGCTCAGGACATTCCGGTTTAATTTCCTGGAACGCTACAGCAATGCGCTTGCCGGCGGCATCATCTTTATAACGGGCATAGCCGTCCAGGTATTCGGATTATAGAAGGCCGGCTTCAGATCCGAGCCAACGTATCCATGCATTCAGTCCGTCCCCTGTCCTGACCGACATCTCGATAAATTCAAGATGATGGTTCACCCTCAGGGCAAATTCTTTTGCCTTTGCCATATCGAAATCGACAAAGGGAAGAAGATCGGTCTTATTAATGATGCAAAGATCCGATGTCTCGAACATGTTCGGATATTTTACCGGCTTGTCGGTACCTTCTGTGACGGAAATTATCACTGCCCGTTTTGCCTCGCCAAGGTCAAAAAGCGCAGGACATACAAGATTACCGACATTTTCAATAAATAAAAGCGAACCCTGTTCGGGCTCCAGTTTTTTCAGGGCCGTATTGATCATCTGAGCATCCAGGTGGCAACCCTGACCGGTATTTACCTGAACAACGCGAACTCCTGTTGCATGGATACGTTCTGCGTCGAAACTGGTCTGCT
>JBJKSY010000052.1:0-3108 GCA_046703645.1 Cyclobacteriaceae bacterium | reverse complement strand
TAACTGTCCGGGGGTCTTACCGATGGCTTCAGTCCATTCATACCCGGTTACCCTGGTAAATGATGGATTCGTCCATTGAATCCTGCCTTTTTCATCGGATATGATGACAACATTGGTGGTTGTATTGGCTACCATGGCAAGTCGCCGGTTCTCATCTTCCACCCTCCTGGAGATCTTCCTTTTTTCGCTGAGCTCAATGGCATTTTTGAATGCGACGGGTAACCGGAACAGGCGGTCTTTGACTACGTGATCCCATGCCCCGTTTTTCATGGTCTCTGCAACTCTTTCTTCATTGAGGGTGCTTGTTACGAAAATAAAAGGGATGTAAGTGATCGTATCTTTCAGATCTTTCAAAGCTTCAAGTCCGCTGTATTGCGGAAGGTTATAATCTGCCAATATTATGTCCGGCTGAAAATTCCGGGCCGCTTCCAGGAAATCATTTCTATCGCTGGTAATTTCAAAATTAAACCTGAACTCGGGAAGCTGTGATTTCAATTCGATCATATTCAGGTCGGCATCGGAAGGATTATCTTCCAGCATCAGCACGTTAAGGGTTCTGGGGGATCGAGCCATAGGCAAAACCGGTTTATCAGGGAAAGGTTTCCCGGGTGAATGGAAAGCTGATCAAAACTGCAAAATAACAGTCCATATCCTTCACGAGAAAGTTATAAATTAAATATTGAAATCCAGAAATCAAAAATTCAGTCACTTTTTAAAACGGAGAAAGTTCACCCATCTGATGCAGGCAGAATGGAAAGTTCCGGGCATAATTTTGAAAACCCCGTTATTTATTGGATAATGCTGATTTCGAAATGAAACTTCAATAAAATGCAGAAGATAAAGGAGGTTTTATAAAAAAAATATTTTTAAGACGGTGATTTCAACATGTCAATCATTATAGGACAATGGGTTTTATATCGCTACCTTACATAGACGATCCGGTTGTCATATTTTACTTTCATCCATGCACCGTCATGGCCTATGATCTTCACCCTGTTGCCTTTCCCTGCCACTTCTATAAGCTTGGAACCCGGAGAAGGACCTTCCATGAGATAGTTATAATCGCCGACCAGCAACCCTTTATGGTCAAACCTGTTGAAGTTCACCACACCCAGCAAGAGTAAAAGCACAAAAAAGATCATGGTCAGGGAGAAAGGAGGTATAGCATGATATTTATTTTTCATATGGATCACGTAGCTGATCAGCAGCCATGTCACAGCCGCCAGTCCGAGAATGAATTGCAGGTAATAGCGATAGAGGACATTCCGGAAAAATTCCATATCCGTTACCTGGAAACCTTTCAGGTGATTTTTCTTGGCTATTTCCTCCATTTTCCTGAGAGCTCTTTTATTATAAGTCATGTAATAATACAGGTTCAGGTAATACAGGGCATCGGTATAATTTTTAATACCTTCCTGTATAAATGCCATTTTAAGAAGCATGGCAGGGGAAGCCAGGTGTTTTTCATTGAAAATGCTTTCATAGATATGGTAGGACTGTGTGAATTTCCCAAGGTCGTACAGTGAATCTGCAAGCTGAAGAGAATTAACATTGGGGGCTGAGTAAACAGGAGCGGCAAGAAAGATGAGAAACGGGATGAAGGCGGTGATTTTAAAGAACCTATTTTGTATTGTTCGCATTAGAAACTAAATTTGCATTCCAATTTCAACGATCTGGTAAATATACACCAGAAAAATTGATCTCGTAGCTCAGCCGGTAGAGCATCGCCCTTTTAAGGCGAGGGTCCTGGGTCCGAGTCCCAGCGGGATCACAGTAAATATTAACCACTTGATTTCCAAGTGGTTTTTTTATGAATAATTTCTTCGGAAGTATGCTTTTTTTATCCTGAATTGCATAATCTTCCTTCTCGAATTTTAACCTTCCTTATCTGCATTTTATAATTCTATTGCTTATACGCAAATTTGATTTGCATAAAAATCCTAGGTTGCAGCCACCAGGAAAACTTCCCCGCTGGCCGGCATCAGTCCGTCGGACCTGTTCTTAAAATAAAGCTGCTCTATGTCTTTTGTAGAAATGGTTTTTGCTTCTTTGAATCCGGATTCACGGGCTAAAGACAGGACTTCTTCAGTTTGAAAGAAACTGATGAATGGCGTACCCGCTTCACGGGCGCCTTTCTCCGCAATTTTTTGCAAAGGTTGGTCTTCTTCATCGAGCAATTCAATGGGTAGATAAAATGTCATGGCGAGCATTGAACCCGGGGCCATCGTCACAACCTGATCCAATACGGAATGGATGGCATCAACCGTAAGATAAAGGCTCACTCCCGTACAGGCAACAACCGCGGGCGATGCGGGATCAAAGCCGGCCTTGATTAGCTCTTCACGCCAGGATGAAATTTCAAAATCAACAGGCACAAAATGGATTCGTTCCTGAATTTTAAAACCCAGTTCTTCCAGCCGGCTCCTTTTCCAGCTTTGAGTTTCAGGCCTGTCGATCTCAAAAATTTCCAACCCGGGAGTAATATCTGTTCTTCGCTGGGCAAAGGTATCCAGGCCCGCACCAAGAATAACATACTGTCCGATACCCTGATTGTATTGTTCGATCATCAAATCCTCAATAAAACGGGCGCGCGCAACAATAGAGGCACGAAGACGTTTCGTGAACTGAGGGTGCATGTCGGGTCGTTGCCGCCAGTCATTGTCCGGGGATATTAATTTTAATCCGAGGTCATCTTCAATAATGTGAGGTTTGCCATCAACCTCCATATGCAGGGCCCTCCATAGCGCAGTCCGGGTGGCTGTATTATCGGGCAATCCGGGTTCCTTTGGATCCATAGTTGAATTTTTAAATTGACTATCGTCAATGGCCTTAGTTGCGACGATCTCTTAACTACAGGAATTACTAAATTATCAATTTATCCGATCGCAAGAAATAAGAGCATTCCTATAATCAAACAAAGTGCCATAATTGTAAATACTCCAATGATTTTTATCTCTTTCCAGAGACCTGTATCGTTCCTGGAAATCAAATCCCTGATTTGGGAAATATTCATATTGTTCATAGCTGTAAAATTATTGCTGATTTCAAGGCTTAAATTATCAAAGAATTTCCATTTATAAAATAATTACCGGCCTTTGAAATTTCAAT
>JBJKSY010000051.1:0-8601 GCA_046703645.1 Cyclobacteriaceae bacterium | reverse complement strand
ACCCGGTTGATTGATATAAAAATAAAGTCAAGGGGTCAGGCACGCCGGGTTTACAGCTATTGCCTGTTTCCTCCGATCATGCTTAATTTTAAAAAGGGTGAAGTTGAAAATACAATATTTTATAATCAGGATAAAGTTAAACTGGTAACCTATTGCAAGAATACAGATACCAATGAGGAGTATGTGCTACAGGAATACCTTGTTTATAAATTATATAACCTTTTAACAGACAACAGTTTAAAAGTCAGACTGGCTCATGTTACCTATCAGGACACGGATCCTAAGCAGAAGCCGGTAACACGTTATGGTTTTTTTATAGAGAGCGACAATAATCTGGCAACCCGGATGAAAGCTGTAATATCAAAGATTCCACTCCCCATCCAGGACCGCTGCGATCAACCATCAATTGATTTATTTACTATTTTCCAGTTCATGATCGGCAATACAGACTGGTCAACTTCCAATTTCCACAATGTCCTGCTGATCCAGAATAAGAACAAGCAACCCATTCCAATTCCATTTGATTTCGATTATTCAGGTGCCGTAAATGCTCCTTACGCGCAGGTAGATCCCAATCTCCCGATCAAGACAGTCAGGGAGAGAATGTTTCGCGGATTCTGCCGGATGCCGGGTACCTATGAAAAAATTGCCAATATGTTCGATCTGAAGAAAAATGAGATCTATGATCTTTACAGGAATTTCAAATACCTTGACCCAAAAAAAGCCGAGAGTACGCTAAAATATTACGATGAATTTTATGAAGTAATTGACAATCCCAAATTGCTGATGCAGCAAATAAATAAAGCCTGCGTTCTCAAACACAGGCATCTTTGGGAAGATTAATTTTAATAATCCAGTATACCAGTATACCAGTATACCAGTTTACCAGTATACCAGTCAACTATTTTACCCATCTACCTGTTATTCATACAATTTATCACCAACGCTGGCCATAAGTTTATACATCCCAAGCACATAATCAATCTTAGATTTCAGCAACATCAGGCGACTGTTTGACAGGCTTGTTTCTGCCGTCAGCAGATCAAGATCTGTGATCGCACCGGCTTCATAGTTTACTTTTGCCAATGAATAGGCCCGGGCAGCCAGGTCAACCTGCATCCTGTACTGCTTCATCTTATCCCGTGCAGCCTGAAGATCCCTGTAATATCTGACAACCTCGTTGGTTACAGATCTTTTGGAAAGATCCAGGTCATATTCTGCATCCCTTATACCCGATTGTGCAATGGAAACCCTTGTCTTTTCCCGGTTTCCATCATATATCGGAATATTTAAGGAAATGCCCGCAGTATAATTCAATTTCATCTGGTTTATATCAGGCACATATCCATTCTTTTCTCCCCCTTGAGCAAAAAATCCAAGGTTAGGTTTATTGGAAGCCCTGGCAACATTATATTGCATTTTAGCTTGCTCGAGTCTCTGGTTTGCGGCACGTATTTCCTCCCTTTGGGTCATGGCCTTACCGATCATTTCTTCCTCCGACATGGTATCAAGCGGAATTAAAAATTGCTGTGAAAAAACGGATGAATCGGACAACAGGGTATCCAGCAATGAAGACATGACAGACATTTGACCCGCTTTCATGGATTCAAGTTCTGTAATAGCGCTTTCTGTATCGGACACCCTTACCTGGGTATTTAAAAGTTCATAATTGGTTGCTGAACCGGTATTTAATTTTTTCTCAGTATAGCTGACAAGATCGTTCAGGTTCTTTAATTGCTGATTTCGGATCATTATGGCATTCTGAAGATAAACCAGGGAATAGTAAACAGAGATCGTATTCAGGGAAAGCGATTGTTTCGCCATTTCAAGGCCTGTTTGAGAAAGCACCTGACTGGATTGAGCTAATTCCACTTCCGCTTTGGTCTTGCCGAAATCATATAACTTCTGGCTGAAATTCAGCGAGCCGTTGATATTATCGTTCGGGTAAAGTTTAATCTTTCCTATCGGATCGGGAAGATCAAATACAGGTACCGGGCCGATCCTGGTATAGGAAGCCGTGATATCTACATTGGGATTATATGCTGTTCTGGCCATCTCAACTTTTTCATTTGCCATATTAATGGCTTCCTGTGCTTTTCTGATGGTCGGGTAATTTGCCAGTACCCTGGAAAGAATATCCTTTAATTGCAGACTATCTCCGGTGCTGGCACGTGAAGAGGCAGTTTGTTGGGAAAATGCCCCCGATGCTAGAAGCAAAAATGCCAGGCAACTGATTATAAAGTTTACGAATTTCATAGGCATCCCTCTCATTTCTTGATTTTAATAACTACCGACATACCTGAAACAAGTTTTACATTTGACCGGTCTGCTCCATCAACACTGTCGTACGATATTTTAATCGGAACCCGCTGGGTAACCTTTGTAAAATTACCGGAAGCATTATCCGGGGGGATCAGGGAAAATTGTCCTGCAGTGTTTGATCCGATATAGAAAAGCTTCCCATGAAATACCAATCCGGGGAAAGCATCAACTGTGAATTCAGCCGGCTGGTTCAGGTGCAGATCCTGGAGTTTGGTTTCCTCTATATAAGAAAGCACCCATTTTTTACTATTTGTTGTTATTGTCACTATCGGCTCGCCGGGAGAAGCGATATCACCGGCCAGCAACCATCTTTTGGCTACCACTCCATCTACCGGTGAATTGATCTTGGTATTCTGAAGTTGTGTTTGGATCAGATTAATCTGGGCATCATTGCTTGCCAGGGAGGCTTGAGCAGCAAGTACCTGTGTATGGCTGAGTTTTACTTCCTGTAAAGCAGTTTCATACAGAGCCTGGGCAGTTTTATAGTTTTTCTGATCATGTTCAAATTTTTCATCGGTGATAACGCCCCCCTTATGCTGTTTCTCCGAGCGGTTATAATCGTCTTTGGCCGTTTGAAGATTGATTTCCTGCACTTTTATGCTTTTCTCGTCCAGCAGGTTCTTGGCTCTGGCTTGTGCAATATTGGCTTCAATCTGGGTTTTCATGGCATATGATTGTTCAAGATGGGCTTTGAGTTCGGCGCTGTCAAGTTCAGCTATAAGTTCACCCTCTTTCACCGTATCTCCCTCATCAACCCGCAATTCCACAATTCGCCCGAGGATCTTGGCTCCTACTGCAACCCGGTCAGACTCAATGTATGCATCATCACTTGTTACATATGATGAATAAATTTTATACCAGTAACCCGTTCCGGCAATAGCCGCTGCAATGATTATAATTAGCAAAATATAAATGCCCCTTTTCTTCTTTGGTTCTTTTTCTTCTGTAGGTGTAGCTGACATATGTTTTAGTTATTTTTAAAAATTCCATTGATAAATATTTCCTTCATTTCAAGCAATTCTTCGAGCAATTCTTCATCCGGGTTGGATAACTTCAATATTTCCGATTTTTTAAGTGCATGTATCCTCAATCCGCTGATAATATCCAGGAATAATTTTGTCGTTCGTGCCGGATTTAATGTTCTGAACTCCCCGGATTCCGTGCCATGACTGAATATTCTTGTCACAAGTTCGAATTCCTGGTCTTTCAGGTTTTTTATCAGATTATGAATAAATGAATTGGTGATATAGGTTTCATTCATCCTCAACTTACTCAGGTTGAGAAATACGCTGAAAAAGTTATGCCTGACCACTATATATTCCCTGAGCTGGTCGGAAGCAGGCATATCCTTATTAATGATCTCCCCCAGCAGCCTTAAAAATTCCTTTTGCTCTTTCTGAATGACTGCCGTAAACAGGCTTTCCTTATCCAGGAAGTAATAATAAAGCGAGGCTTTAGAAATATTCAGCTCCCTGGCTATATCCTTCATCGAAGTTTTTTCAAAGCCGTATTCACCGAATACTTTCTGAGCGGCCTGTATTATTACATCTAATTTCTCCGAAATATCAGGATTCTGGGTAATTTGAGCCATTCTAACTTATCTGACCAATTTATTTAAAGGGGTCAAAGATAATACGATTTTAGAAGATAAATGTTTAAAAACGTAATATTAATAGATAAAAAAAACCCGGGAAATCCTGACCGTATGGATTGATGTTTTTTGCAAATAATCTGGTTTTATTATCAAAAGTCAATAATCAATTCTCAGGTCCTATAAAACGTTATAGTATTATTATATTTTTATTTTTTTAATTAACTTATGTATGACAATTTTTTAAACCGGATCTTATGAAAAAGCTAAACCGCAGGGATTTTGTTGCTTTAACTGCACTGGCCGCCACCTCATTTGCCTGCCATGGCTGCATGAACAAAAAACAGGATAATGAACAGAATCATGAAACTGATAACGAAAAGAGTGTGCATGTAAAAACAGATCCCAACAAAGGCATGAACCGGGAGGAGATCCTTGCAATGCTCGACCAGCGGGCAGATAATTACATTCGTCAGGGAGGTAACTGTGCGCAAGCCAGCTTTAAGGCGTTAAGCGAACAATTCGGGCTGGAAAGCAAAGATATCTTAAAAGCCCTTACTCCTATGCCGGGAATAGCCGAGATGGGAAAGACATGCGGCGTAATAACCGGATCACTGATGGTCATGGGACTTATTTACGGACGTGATAATCTTGATGACTGGAAGAAATACCGTGATTCCCTGGTGCCGGCCGGAAAATTTGTATCATCCTTTGAAAAGGAACTCGGGAGCTCTCTATGTTCCGATATAGTTGAAAAGGAATTCGGTAAAAGACTCGATCTCAGGAACCCCCCCGATCATGCCGAATTTGTCAAAGAAGATCCTGGTACCAGATGTGGAGCCGTAGTTAAAAAAGGGGTAAATATTGCGGCAGGTATTATTCTGAATGATCAGGGCAAGGGATAATCTCATTGACTTTAAAATCGCAGTGCGGCGATACAACAGGCAAATTTTTTTTCTTTCTTTCAGCTAAGCAAAAGTCCTTGTTTTATACTGGTTCATCTTCCCGGCAATGACAGGCAACCCTTTCTTTTATTTGCTGCGAAAGATTCATTTGATTAAGCCGTGATTTCCTTTCTTCAAAACAGTCTTTACAAGTTGATAATCTTTCCAGGTCCCAAAGATCGGCAAAGACTCTGCCTGTATTCAGGGTGAGCCCATATTCCAGCACTTCTTCCAGTGATTCTATCGAAGGCTGACTGAAATACCCGTTATCCCTCAGCCATTCCAAAGCTCCATTTCCAGTCCTGACCGGAATAACAACGCAACATTCCACCCCGCATTGAAAGGCAAAGTCAATGCTACGCTTTGCCCAGAGAATTCCTTCCTTCTCTCCAAGGAACGGCGGCTTAAGAAGTATAAATGCCCGTACATTTATTCCATTGGAAGTAAGGAACCGGGCAGCCCTGCTGAAGTCCTGCAGGTTCATATTCTTATTTAGTCTTGAGAGCACAAACGGGTTTGATGTTTCGAGGCCCATGGCCACTTCAAGATCAGGCTGAAGCATATCTCTGAATCGAAGCACACGTTCATCGATGAGCCTGGGGTGGCACTCTACCGTCAGGGTTTTAAATTTTTTCAGCCGGCCGGCTATTTCACTGTAGGCAGTTTCAGGGATGGCTTTTTTATCAAAAAAGTTACCGCTGTTATAGAGCTTAATATTAACTGCCTGTTGGATTTGAGGAAGAACATTTTCAACCTGCGCAATAATTTCCCTTATCCCGACTGTATTGTCTGTTGTATACTTCCATAAGTCACACATCAGGCAGGTAAAAGGACATTCCCGGTTAGTCAGAAATACAGCAGCAGTATCCACGATTTTCCCGCTCCTGTCTCTTTCCTTTTCAAGGGACAAGGAATAGGGTGTTGAAGGATCAACCTTATTTTTATTACCTCTCAGCGACCGAATCCAACGGTCATCGATCCGCAGGGATGCGGAATCATCCATAGATTGCCTGGAATATTTTCCTGTAATCAGTTTCTCCTTCAGGGAAGATATTTTTAAATACCTTTTCCGGGGCAGCTCCATGCTGGAATCTTCTCTTCGGGAATACCGGCATTTCCATACCTGTAACAGCCTTCACTCCTTTCGATACAATTTCACCCTTCAGATCATAGAGCTTGTTATGGTCCCAGTTGGTGATATCGATAAAAGGAATACCTTCGGAAATTTCAATTACATTAGGCAATGTATACGGGCTGAAAGCATCGAATCCGAATCTTCGTGCTGGCGCATAGGACCGGGTGTATGCTCTGCTTAATCCGCCTGAGTAGGTAAGTGAATGTTTGATCGACTCAACACCCCAGCCTTCCTGGTAAAGCATCAGGTTATTCAGAACACTTTTTATGGTGAGTTCGGGATTTTCCTCAATCGGGTAATCCTTAAGGTTCTCATCCCCGCCATCGCCGTCAATCATATATCTCCAATCAGGATATAATTTACGTATTGCCTTCAGCAGGGCTATGTTCATGGTCGCCGACTGAATATCGAGAGGCTTATAATCTTCCGTGATCCTGATGGCTTCCTTCCAGTCCAGCGCCGAAGACGGTACTTCCACAGGTTCAAGGAATAATTCCAACCCTGTCATCCGGAGAAATTCATGTGCCTGTTTCAGGTCCTCGGAATCCCCGTCCACAGCCAGGGTAAAAGCCTTAAGCCGTGAAGGATTCTGTCCGGTTTCCCTGAGGGCGTGGTAAGTAAGCAGGAAAACAGAACCACTGTCTACACCGGCGGAAAAGCTTACACCGATGGGACCATCATTAGCCTTGTTCTGCAGCCATTTCATGATCTCATTATAAACAGTGCCGATATAAACCCTGCCAATCTCTTCAGGATCCTGGGTCCTTATCTCATTTCTTACGGGTCTGAAAAACCTGTTATATACGGGATTCGGGTCCGGGCATCCAATAAGCTCAATAGTTGTTACATAATGTGCCGGGGCCATTCTTGTATAGGAAGGATGAAACTGATCATCAAGCTTTTCTTTTTTCAGCCATTCATATATGACATCTATCCGGTCACTGATAACAAGGCAGGGGCCGTCAATAAGCTTGGCAATGAAATACCGCAAAGGCATTCCAATGGAACGTGCCATCCGCACTGTTTTCCCTTCCACAGAAACGAGCGCAAATTGACCGTCAATTTTTCTAACGGCTTCCGTATCCCCTTTTTTGATCAATTCTTTCGCTTCTTCCACTGACATATTATAGATCAGGTTTAAAGATGGATCCGTTAAATCCACTACCCGGCTCAAATAATGACTGTTCATTGTTTTAATATTTATATCAACGATTTAGGAATTGTAAATTTAGCTAAAAAGAAAAAGAGTAACCCTGAATAAAGTGAATTATAAATCCGTTCCCTACATTTTTACCGGAAAGAAAAATATAACACCCGGCAGAGTTTTATTAAGCAATACTATTACTTTTTTCATTTCTCAAATTTCTATTTGTCCTTATTTGCCTATGTGGTATAAAGTTTTTATACAACCCGGATTCAAATGAATTATGAGATAGTGTAAAATATCAGGAAATATATGTCAGGCCGGGAAAAAAAGTAATATTATTTTTTAACAATTCCCCTGCCTTCCATAATTACAAGATACCGGTCAGCCTTTACATGATGTAAAAAATCTTTTTTCCCATCCATCCATTTAATTTCAATTTCATCGGCATAGGCATTACTACCTAAACCCACATGTAACCTCGGGTCGTTATAAGACAGATAGGAAGTTGCCCACTGGTTGGTAAAGACTTGTGTTTTGCCGCCTGCAGTAACCGTAACCCGGGCTCCTACTGCGGAAGCCGGTCCATCGGCTCCTTTCAATGTAAGGCCCAGCCAATGATTCCTGTTCCCGCCATCATTTCGCAACAGTACGGCATTTCCCTGGAGATCGACATGGGAAATTACCAGGTCCATATCTCCATCGTTGTCATAATCAACTGCCACAACTGCACGGCCGGATCGTTTATGATTGAAATAATCGCAAATCTGTCCTCCTACATCCTTAAAATGTCCCTTCCCGTCATTTTCCATAAAAAGCGGGTATTGAAGGATCAAGGCTTCGCCATTTCCATTAACAGTCATCAGGTCGGGGTCCATATCGTTGTCATAATCAAAAAGTACCGCTCCCCATTGACCCTTTCCTGAAAATGCCGAAGCGATTCCGCTTTCAGCAGTAATATCCTCGAAGAAACCGTTGCCGGTATTCCTGTACATAGCTCCGTACTGCAGATCAGTTACCAGCAGGTCGATTTTACCATCGCCATCCACATCGGAAGGCGTGCCATGCATGGATCCGGTCGGCAAACCTTTGGAATTTGCGGCAACACCGATCTGTTTAGCCACTTCGGTGAACTTTCCGTTACCGTCATTCCTGAACATGAAATTCATCTGGTGATCATTTCCCTGGAAGACATCCAGGTCGCCATCATTGTCATAGTCATAAAGGGTCAATCCCATGCATTTGGAATCCGGATAGTAAAATCCCATAGCCTTTGTAACGTCGGTGAATGTGCCGTCCTTTTCCTGCCTGTAAAGCATGGTCTCCTGGCCTTTATATTCGGCGGGCTCAGGCATCATATCTGGATTATTGGGTGATTTGTATGCCGGGTCGAAGGCCAGGAAATTTCCAACCATTATATCCACCCTGCCGTCGTTATTATAATCCCAGAAGGCAGCATCTACGC
>JBJKSY010000050.1:0-3214 GCA_046703645.1 Cyclobacteriaceae bacterium | reverse complement strand
TCAGTCGGTACATGAATATTATTGATATGTACCCTGGCCCCGGCTTCATCCATCACATCGATGGCCTTATCAGGAAGAAAACGGTCGGATATTTATCGATCCGAGAGCTTCACACAAGCCTGTATTGCGTCGTCGGTATAGTTTACATGATGATGGTCCTCATATTTTTCCTTGATATTATTGAGGATCGTAATAGTTTCTTCGGGGGTGGTAGCATCGATCATGACCACCTGGAACCTTCTTGCCAGCGCCCCGTCTTTTTCGATATATTGCCTGTATTCATCGAGGGTAGTTGCCCCGATGCACTGGATTTCCCCTCTTGACAAAGCCGGTTTGAACATAATCGAAGCATCGAGAGATCCTGAAGCTCCCCCGGCGCCCACAATGGTGTGCAATTCATCTATGAAAAGGATTACCTCGGGTGATTTTTCCAGTTCATTCATGACTGCTTTCATTCTTTCCTCGAACTGGCCCCTGTACTTAGTTCCGGCTACAAGCGAAGCAAGGTCAAGAGTCACAACACGTTTTCCGAAAAGCACCCTCGAAACTTTTTTCTGAACAATTCGAAGGGCAAGACCTTCCGCAATGGCGGTTTTGCCTACTCCGGGTTCACCGATAAGCACCGGATTATTCTTCTTCCTCCTGCTGAGCACCTGCGCCACACGTTCAATTTCCTTTTCCCTGCCTACAATAGGATCGAGCTTGTTATCTTCAGCGAGACGGGTAAGGTCCCTACCGAAATTATCCAATACGGGAGTACGGCTCTTTTCGGCACCCTTGGATGTCGATTCACCTTTCCCGGATGAAGTCCCGAATAATTTAGATGAATCTTCATCAGGATCATCGGTATCGGAAGAGGCGATCGGGTTCTCTATCTGATATTCAAGAAGCTCTTTTACCACGTCATAATTCACATCGAATTTCTCAAGTATCTGGGTGGCAAGATTGTCCTCGTCCCTTAATATGGATAACAATAGATGTTCTGTTCCTATAAGCTGGCTTTTAAATATTTTGGCTTCGAGGTAAGTGATCTTTAAAACTTTTTCCGACTGCCGGGTGAGAGGGATATTTGCCAGGTTTTTAACATTTCCAACGGCACTTCCCTTTGTAGCTTGTTCTACGTTGTTTTTTAATTCCTCCAAGGGTACTCCCAGCTTTTTCAGCAGGCTGATAGCTACCCCTTCCCCTTCACGTATCATCCCCAGCAGCAGGTGTTCGGTTCCAATATAATCGTGACCGAGCCGCAACGCTTCCTCACGACTCAGTGATATTACCTCTTTAACCCTGTTCGAGAATTTAGCTTCCATCAAGGATCTCCTTATTTCTTTAATTTTTGAGCTTTTTAATAGGTCAAATATACGATAATATAAACTAATTAATATTTAAAGAAATAAACGACCAATTTAATTTATGGTTTTTTCGGCATTAATGTTTGCTGCAATAATGTCAGTGAATCCGGCCCTTCATTGAATATCAAGTCTATAACACTCAACGATTTAACAAATTCCATTCCAAAATTCTGAATATAGGGGACAGGTGTATAGAATTCGGGTAGCAGGGAGTCTTTTTTCGGATGTATGCACGACCGAAGATCGATGTAATTTCCCGGAGCTGCCTTATTATACTTTTCCGTAAATTCAATTTCTTTTTCAAGGCCCAGAATCCGGAGACAGAGGCGGATAATGCCCATGTTGAAATCCGCAAGCAATTCTGTTTCTGTAAGCAGGATTTCCTCCATCTCTGTTTTATAATGAACGAACCAGGGAGATTTTCCATAGGCTGACTGAATGGCGCGCCAGTGTTTTATTGCCCATTTCTGGCGGTTATCGATCCGTATTTGAGAAACAGGGATATGCTGTTGGGGTTTTTTAAGCGGTATGACAAGGTCTTCAATCCCATTGGAGGTCAGTATCCTGCACCGGTTGCGATAAGTTTGCCGGATAAAATTTTCATTTACCTCAAAACATAGCCTGTCGGAATACAGAATGGTGGCAAAATAGGGAACAGGCGGTAAATACTGGATATCCAGGAGAACACTTATACCCTCAGCCACCTGCGGTATGTTTATTTTCTGCATGGTAGTACAAAGTGGAACAATTTCTCTCTTTCAGGCATGAAACGGCAGATTCGTGAATTTCATTTGCAGTAACCTTCATGGAAAGATCCAATTCACGATTATATAAGGCCGGGTCTCCGAGATGGTAGAAATAGGCAAGGTTCATGGCCTTATTGAGGATCTCCGTTTCAGCCAGGGCGAATGCCGATTCTGCCTGGTTTTTTACCTTGATCATCTCCCTGTCAGCGGGTCCGGATTCAACAAATTCCTGCAAGGTTTCCCAAACGGCTTCTTCGGCCCCCTTGAGGCTAAAGCTGTCATTTATTTTACCTGAAATTACAAGCAATCCGGGGTCATCGGAACCGGTTATATAGGAACTGATTGAATTGAATATCTTTTTTTCCTTGACAAGATTGCTATAAAGCCTGGATGATTTCCCCCGCCCAAGCATATCACTCAGAAAATCAATGGCATGGAACCCCGTTTCCCTTCTTCCGGGCATATGAAAAACCATATAAAGTGCATCGAGTGGAACTGAGGCTGAAATTTCAAGAAAACGACGGGAATCCTGTTCGGGCTCGACAGGTATATTTCCGGATCCGGAATCATGGCTTTCCAGCTCACCGAACCACTTTTCCGTAAGCTCTTTTGATTTTCCGGTCGTTATATCACCGGCTATTGAAAGAATAGCATTGGCCGGGTGATAGAACTTATTATAGAATGACCTGACATCCTCGAGGTTAGCTTCTTCGATATGCCTCAGCTCCTTGCCGATCGTAGCCCAGTTGTAAGGATGAATTTTGTAGGCAAGAGGTCTGAGCTTTAACCATATATCCCCGTAAGGCTGATTCAGGTAACGTTGTTTGAATTCTTCTGAAACCACCTTTTTCTGCACATCCAGCACTTTTTGGTCCAGGTTCAGTCCAAACATCCGATCCGATTCAAGCCAGAAGGCAGTTTCGATATTATTGGAGGGAATCTGAATATAATAGTTGGTAATATCGGTACTCGTGAAGGCATTATTTTCCCCGCCCACTTTTTGCAAGGGTTCATCGTAGGAGGGAATATGCTTTGACCCGCCGAACATAAGATGTTCAAAAAGGTGCGCAAAGCCGGTTTTGTCCGGACTTTCATCTTTTGATCCGACGTTATATAAAA
>JBJKSY010000049.1:0-7107 GCA_046703645.1 Cyclobacteriaceae bacterium | reverse complement strand
GGTTGTGGCTGACTTTCATTATGCATCATTACATAGTAAGATCGATCCATTGGTTATTTGGGAGTATCCCGGAAATTTCCAGTACCTGTTATGCAAGGTCGAAGGGAGCGACGTTAAAGCTTCCGTAGATTTTATCGAGGGGAAATGGAAAGAAATAACAGGAATTCAGGCTGATTTACAGATCACAGACCAGGAATTCGACAGCCTTTACCGCCAGGACCGGAAGGCAGGCAACCTGTTTGCCCTGTTCAGCGGCATTACTTTTATTATCGCTCTCATGGGTCTTCTGGCGCTCTCATCCTATTCCATTACACGGAGGATCAAGGAGGTGGGAATAAGAAAAGTCCTTGGATCCACTTCGGCCGGTATTGCTCTTCTGATCCTGAAGGACAACATGAAAGCTGTCATCTATTCCATGATCCTTGCGCTCCCTGCAGGATACCTACTGGGACATCACTGGCTCAGTGATTTTGCCTACAGAATTCAGATGGGGCCGGAACTCTTTATTACGGCGGTAATACTGATCGCCCTGATTTCAGCCCTGACGGTAACCTGGCATACATTGCGGGCTGCCCGGGCCAACCCTGCAGATAGTTTACGCTACGAATAAAAACACAAATAAAATGATCAGGAATTTTTTTAAGATCACCCTCAGGAATTTATGGAAAGATAAATCAGGATCCTTCATAAACATCCTGGGCTTTTCCACCGGACTGGCCGCTTTCCTCATCATCGTGGCTTATGTAAGACATGAGATGAGCTATGAAAATTTCAATGTTCATGCCGACAGGATCTGCCGGATCGACCTGCAGATGACGGTGGGCGATAAGGAAAAGATTGCCACTGTTTCACCGAATATCCTTGGACCCGGTTTGAAAGGCTTATCCCCCGAAGTGGTGAACTATGTCCGCATTTTCAATCCCTCTATCGTTGCGAGCACACAGATAACCTACGAAGGTGAAAGCTTTATGACCGATAAATTCTTTTACGCGGATTCAACACTTTTCGACGTATTTACGGTTCCCGTTCTTGACGGTTCATCCAAAGGTTTTCTTTGCCATAAAAATGAACTCATCATTTCCGAATCTGCCGCCAATAAATACTTCGGCGGTACCCATGTGGAAGGCAGGTTTATAACAGTAAACGGATTCGACGGCCAGGAAAATTATATGATAAGGGGCGTCTTCAGGGATTTTCCTTCCAACTCGCATATTCATCCGGAATTTATCGGTCCGGTTATGAATTGCCCGATCGGCGGTGAGCTGAAATGGGACCAGATAAATTATTACACCTATCTTTTATTGAATTCCCCTGCTGCTCTGAAACCGGTGGAAAGCAGAATGACAAAATATATTCAGGCCAATATTCCTGAGTATTATAAATCCCTTAACGTAAAATTCAGCCTGATCCCCCTTCGCGACATACATCTCTATTCCAATGCTGAATTTGAACCCGAACCCGTCGGCGACATTAACCAGGTTATTATTTTCATGGCTGTCGGAATATTCATTCTTGTACTGGCAATCATCAATTACATAAATATGGCCACCGCCAAATCGATTGAAAGAGCCAAAGAAGTCGGACTAAGGAAAATCATGGGGTCTTTCAGGATACAAATCATTCAGCAGTACCTGGGCGAATCGGCAATAATTACCCTGGCAGCCATTCTATTTGCACTGTTAATTGCCATATCGGGCAAACCCTATATAGCGGCTTTATTCCACCGCTCCCTTGACTTCGGTTTTCTCGGGGAGCCGGTATATATCGGAATACTTGGCCTGATCTGGGTACTGATCAGCCTGATATCCGGAATATACCCGGCTTTCGTGCTGTCAGCCTTTGAACCTGCTTATGTTATGAAAGGTTCGTTTAAGCGGTCGACCGCGGGATCCATGCTGCGCAAAGGTCTTGTAACGTTCCAGTTCCTGATCTCCATTTCGATCATCGCCGGGACACTGATCGTATACAGGCAACTGAATTTCATGCAAAATCAGAAACTGGGATTTGATAAGGATAAACTTCTTGCCATCAGTGTGGTCAAGGATCCGTCAGGGAAGACGGATATTGACGGTTTTAAAAAACAACTTTTGATGAGGAGCAATATTGAAGATGTTTCTATTACCTCGGCATACCCCACGCATAATCTCGGAGGTGACATTGCATGGGGGGAAGGCATGAATGAAAAGGATTACTTCCTGATCTGGGGCTGGGAAGTTGATGAGGATTTCATCAAGACCCTGGGCGTAAAATTGCTGGAAGGAAAGAACTTTAACCCCGAGGACAGGGACACGACTCAAAGTGAGTTTCTCATCAATGAAACTGCCATGAAAAGATTCGGCTGGGATTTAAATAACTGCATCGGGAAAAAAATCATAAGGAACGGAGAGATCAAAGGACGATGCATCGGGGTAGTACAGGATTTCAATTTTAATTCGCTGAAATTGAATATTGAGCCTCTTATTCTTTACCAGGGACAATTCATGAGAAATAATGTGCTTGTACGGTTGAACGGAACCGATATCCGGGGGACCTTGAATTATATTTCGGATCAATGGAAATCCAGGATCTCCTCCGTGCCTATCGACTACCATTTTGTGGATCAGCAATACAATGCGCTGTATGACAATGAAACGAGCACCGGCAGGTTTTTCACGGTATTTGCCGTAATTGCCATAATAATTGCCTGTCTCGGGCTTTTTGCCCTGTCAACCTACGAAACCATTACCCGGACCAAGGAGATCGGCATACGCAAGGCCCTGGGTTCGTCAGCTTTGGGTATTTTCAGCCTGCTGGTAAAAAATTTCAGTCTCCAGGTGTTTCTTTCATTTTTCATGGCGATTCCACTATCGTGGTACCTTATGAATCACTGGCTCGAAGCTTACGCTTACCGCATTCAAATAGGACCGTTGATATTCATTCTTACAGGAGCAATAATCTTCATGATTACTTTCCTTACCGTAGGATATCATTCTTTGAGGGCCGCATTCAGGAACCCGGTTCTATCACTCCGGTATGAATAATACATTCATGCTGACTTTTGGGCGATCTTGTTTGTCAATGAAACTGAAAACCCTATTTTTGTCCAAAGTCAGATTTAATGAGCGTATTAGTCAATAAACATTCCAAAGTTATTGTTCAGGGATTTACCGGTTCGGAAGGGACTTTCCATGCCGGCCAGATGATCGAATATGGAACTCAGGTAGTGGGAGGAGTTACACCGGGAAAAGGAGGCCAGAAACACCTTGACCGCCCGGTTTTCAACACGGTTCGTGATGCCGTAGAAACTACCGATGCCGATGTCAGCGTGATCTTCGTACCACCTGCGTTTGCGGCCGATGCCATCATGGAAGCTGCGGATGCCGGTATCAAAGTGATCGTAACGATTACAGAAGGAATTCCCACCCGGGATATGGTGCGGGTGAAGCAATATTTAAAAGACAAGGATTCACGGATGATCGGGCCGAATTGCCCTGGGATCATAACACCAGAAGAAGCCAAGGTCGGCATCATGCCGGGGTTCATTCATAAAAAAGGAAGCATCGGGATCATTTCCAGGTCAGGCACGCTCACTTATGAAGCCGTTGACCAGGTAACCAAGGCAGGGATGGGACAGTCAACCTGCATCGGGATCGGAGGCGATCCGATCATCGGCACCACGACAAAAGAAGCGATTGAGTTGCTGATGGCGGACCCTGAAACTGAAGGGATCATCATGATAGGGGAGATCGGCGGGGGTATGGAAGCCGAGGCTGCCCGGTGGATCAAGGAAAACGGTAATAAACCGGTGGTCGGATTCATCGCAGGAAGAACGGCGCCTCCGGGTCGCCGCATGGGGCATGCGGGCGCAATTATCGGGGGAGCCGAGGATACGGCAGCCGCTAAAATGAAGATCATGGAAGAGTGCGGGATCTTCGTGGTGGATTCCCCGGCCAATATCGGAGCCACTATGAAGAAGGCGCTGAGTGCATAAGCGCTAAATCAAAATTTTTCTAATCATAACCTGCTCCAAAGACCGTTTAAGGGTCTGAATATTTCTTTACCAACGGATTATAATTTTCGAGGGAGATCTGTGGGCAGCAGGGACAACCCCCTGCAACTGCACAAGCTTACGCGTCCCCCTTTTATAAGGAAGACGTATAGTCTTCATTTGTCAATTATCTTTGATTTTTAGGAGAAGACGGGAATTGAATGGAATGAATTGGATACAAAATTTTTCAAATAGATAAAGCCGGAAGTAATAGTTTTTTAAGCCACAAATACACGAATCATATTTTTACTCATAAATTAAGAATGTTGATCTTCCGGAAGAAACTGTCGGGAAAATACAATACATTTTTTACAGAGGCGGTTAACCCTGCAATATGAACACGAATCATACTGATGGCGCGATAGATTTCGAAAGATCATTCAGGCAACTTTTCAAAGGACTTTATTATTATGGGCCGGAGGAATGAAAAAAGGCCGGGGAAAAGTCTCCGGCCTTTAATTCCATAATTTATTATTTTACTTAGCGTAGGAAATTGCGCGGGTTTCGCGGATCACAGTTACTTTGATCTGGCCGGGGTATTGCATATCCTTTTCAATTTTCTGGGAAATATCGAAGGATAGCTGGCCGGCCTGCTGGTCATTGATGTTTTCAGCATCTACCAATACCCTGAGTTCACGTCCTGCCTGGATGGCATAACATTTTTCCACACCTTCAAAGCTTAAGGCCAGCTCTTCCAGCTCATGCAACCTCTTCAGGTAAGATTCCATCACTTCACGACGTGCACCCGGACGTGCCCCGGAAATAGAATCGGCGATCTGCACAATGGGCGAGATCATGGTCGACATTTCGATCTCGTCATGATGGGCGCCGATGGCATTGCAGACATCAGGATGTTCCTTGAACTTCTTGGCCAGTTCCATACCGAGAATGGCATGGGGCAATTCGGATTCTTCCGGGTAAACCTTCCCGATATCATGCAGGAGGCCCGCCCGTTTTGCCATTTTCGCGTTCAAACCCAGTTCTGCCGCAAGAGTTGCACAGATCTTTGCCACCTCGCGGGAATGCTGTAACAGGTTTTGACCGTAGGAAGAGCGGAACCGCATCCGTCCGATAAGCTTGATCAGCTCGGGATTCAGGCCGTGAATTCCAAGATCAATCGCCGTTCTTTCACCGGTTTCAATAATTTCTTCATCGATATTCTTGGCGGTCTTGGCGACCACTTCTTCAATCCTGGCAGGGTGGATCCGGCCATCAGCCACCAGCCTGTGCAGGGAAAGGCGCGCTATTTCCCTTCTTACAGGATCAAAACCAGAAATAATAATGGCTTCCGGAGTATCATCTACAATGATTTCAACACCTGTGGCGGCCTCAAGCGCGCGGATATTCCTGCCTTCCCGTCCGATGATCTTTCCCTTGATATCATCGCTTTCAATATTGAACACCGAAACCGTGTTCTCAATGGTATGTTCCGTGGCGGTACGCTGCAGGGTCTTGATGATGATATTCTTTGCTTCTTTGCTGGCCGTCAGCTTGGCTTCTTCCATGATATTCTTAATAAAGGAGGATGCCTTAGTCTGTGCTTCATCCCTGAGGGTATTCACCAGCTTATCCAATGCCTCTTCACGGGTGAGGTTGGCGATCTTTTCCAGCGCGCTGATCTCCTCAGCTTTTACACGTTCAAGTTCATTTTTACGTTTTTTGACGATCTCAAGCTGAGCAGAAAGGTTCTCCTTCATGGATTCGATCTCTTCCTCTTTCCGTTTCACACCTTCCATTTGCTTGGAAAGGTTCATTTCCCGCTGTTTCAGTTTCGTTTCGTTCGAAATGATAAGGTTTTTCTTCTTGTTGGCCTCATCTTCAAATTCAGTTTTCAGTTTCAGGAATTTTTCCTTCGCTTCCAGCACCTTGTCCTTTTTAATGTTTTCGGCACTGATCTCCGCTTCCTTAAGAATTAAAGCAGCTTTATCTTTCGCTTCTTTTTCTGACCTTTTCATGGCGCTGCGAAAGATCAGGTACCCCGTGAGGCCGCCAACCAGCAGGCCCAGGATACCGGCGATACCTAATATAACCGTTGATTCCATATGTATATATATATTTATTTATGCGGACAGGACCGCAAGAACGTGAATGGATGTAGGGGAGAGGAGGTTGGATTTGTCAGGATTCCAGCGCCTTTGAAACCAGGTCGTTAATATGGGAAATCCTATCGGTTATTGATTCATCATGGGTCACTTCAAATTCTTCCTGCTGACTTTTATCAACGAGGATATCGAAAGCAACCATAGCTAACAGGTCCTGTTTGTCATCAATTCCAAATTGCTGTGCTTAGGCCTTGATTTTTTCATTGATTACCCTGCCGGCTTTCCGGATACGTTCTTCGTCTTCCGGAACCACCCTCATTGGGTATTCCCTGTCAGCTATTTTTATTTTTATTGACAATTCCTTCATCCGAAATTTAACATCTAACCCTGACTAAGATGCAAAATGCACTTGTCAATCTCTCCGATGTATTCATTCAACAGGTTCTTGATATCAGCAATATCTGCTTCTCCTGTCTTGAAATTACCTGCAATTTTAGTGATTTTATATTTATTTTGAAAGTCTTTAGCCTGGTCTTCCTTAATTTTCATCGATTCTTTTAGTTGCTGATTTTCAGCGCGTAACATGGCTGCCTCTTCACGTAATGCATTATATTCATTAAGGAGGAGTTTTAACTTTCTCTCAAGGCCGGTTAAGCTGGAATTGATTTTTTCGCTGTTCATTCTTTATTTCCTGATTAATGCACCTAATTCTTTTTCGAATGCTTCCATCAACCGTTTCATGGTTTTGTCTATGACTTTGTCTGTCAGGGTGCTTTCAGGATCCTGTAAAATAAAACTCAATGCATAAGCTTTTTTCCCTTGCTCTATATTTTCTCCCTCGTAATGATCAAAAACATTCACATTCCTGATCAGCTTTTTTTCAACGGAATCAATCACTTTTAAAATCTCCCTGAAAGTGATTTTCCTGTCAATGACCAAAGACAAATCCCTCCGTACTTCCGGATTTTTCGGAACTTCCCTGAAGGTAATATTAGTATTTATAATTTCCAAGAATAAATCAAAATCCATTTTCATATA
>JBJKSY010000048.1:0-5282 GCA_046703645.1 Cyclobacteriaceae bacterium | reverse complement strand
GGCGTGTCTGATCAAGCTTTTTGCATTTGCGGGGGCTTACAAGCGTTGACTTTGCAAATTTCCTGAATTCCTTCTCGACTGTTTTAGCTTCCATTTTTTTATCATTTAGTGTAATATTGCACATAATATTTATGTAAATATAGTTATATACTTTAAATATACAACTTATTTGATACATTTTTTGTGTAATAATGCACATATTTTAAGACGATTTTTTTACAGGGATAAGATGATTATTGATAAAAAACAGGAAAAAGGGCCCCAGAATGAGGATTTTATCGAATTTTACCGCTCATTGAGAAGCTTTATGGAAGAATGAACAGGGACGGGATACAATAAAAAAATTAATCCAGGGAATTTTTGGTTACATAATACCTGTAGGAAATAATTGCCCTGTCGAGTCCGGAGAGTCGGTTCAGGTCCCGTTTACTGTATTTCGGTAAAATAAGCCGGTTTAGATACGCCAGCAGCCTGAAAATGCGTTTCCTCATTATGCCACAATTTAAATTTCATCGGTTGTTGAACATCGATTTCAGCTTAATTTGCGTAAGCCTTCTTTTTGTATCAAGGGGAAAATCATTTTTGAGCATCCAGTCATAGTAGGAGGGTTCCGTTTTAAAGACATCATTGACCTTTTTCCCTTTATGCTTTCCGAAATTGAAAATCTCCTCCCCCTTGTCGTCATAAACGATCCTGCCGGCAAGGTCGATCATTCTCTCATTGGTAAGCTGGTGTATCACGCCCATGTCATTTGCCATTTTTCCGATGGGTTTTCCGATCAGGTCCGTTACTTCCATGCCATTATATCGGATCAATTGCGCTTCAAGCACTTCAATAGTGGCCTTTGTATCGGCAACGGCCGTGTGGGCATCTTCCAGTTTTTTCCCGCAATAAAACTGGTAGGCAGCCGAAAGGGTACGTTTTTCCATCAGATGAAATATTTTCTGGGCATCAATGAGTTTCTTATTTCCTACTTCGAATTCCACTCCCGCCCTGAGGAATTCCTCAACAAGCATGGGAACATCAAATTTGATGATATTAAAGCCGGCAAGATCGCAGCCTTCCAGCATATTTGCTAATTCTGTTGCAATCTGCTTGAAGGTGGGAGCATCTTTTACGTCCTCGTCGCTTATGCCGTGTATGAGGGTAGATTCCGGAGGAATTGGAATTGTGGGATTGATTCGTGTTACTTTTTCTTTTTCTTCCCCGTTGGGATAAACAATTACAAAGGCCAGCTCAACGATCCTGTCCTGGGAAATATTAGTGCCTGTTGTCTCGAGATCAAAAAATGCCAGCGGGTTCTTAAGATGTAATTTCATGATTAGTTGTTTATCGGGAACAATTCTTTAATATCCGTCCCTCCGAAATCGCCTGAACTCATAAGTAACAAAGTTAAATTATTATGTCCCAGTTTTCTCAAATTATCTTTCAAATCACCGGGGGACCTGAGGATTTTTATTTCCTGGTCGTTGAACTTTTCACGGATCACCATGTCGCTGATAGGAGACATTTTTTTTATCTGAAGGGCATGATCGTTAAGGTAGATGAACCGCTGATCGGCTTCTTTGAGTGCATCTTTATATTCCGAAAGGAAATCAGGATTGAGACTTGAATAAGTATGCAATTCCAGAACTGCGGCCAGGATCCGGTCCGGGTGCAACTCCCTTACACCATGTACTGAGGCTCTTACCTTGGATGGCGCATGGGCAAAATCCCGGAAAAGGGTGACGTTCCCGGATTGCACCAAGGTTTCAAGTCTATTCTTTGCACCCGGGAAAGTCGTGACAGCTTCATAAAACTGCTTCTTGCTGACACCCAGGCATTCCACTACTTTCAAAGCCCCGGCCAGGTTTTGCATATTATGTTGTCCGAAAATCCTGAGGGGATACTGTTTTTCTCCGTCGGAAACATAAAACCGGCCTTCAGCAACCTGGTAGACAAGCTCGTCATAAGGGATCAGCCTGCACGCGGGTTGTACCTTTTTCACAAGGTCTTTCACCTCCGGATCTCCATGGTTAAAGATAAGTATTCCATCGGATGGCGTATTCCGGATGAAAGCGGCAAATTGTTCCCTGTATAATTCACGCGTAGGAAATGCATTGATATGATCCCATGCAATCCCGCTGACAAGACCAATATGATGTTTGTATTTCAGGAATTTCGGAGTTTTGTCGAGGGCAGAGGAAAAATATTCATCTCCTTCAAGGATGATGGTATCGGATGCTTCCGTTAACCTGACCATATTTTCAAAACCTTCGATCCCGGCGCCAACAAGATAGTCTGTATCGTAGTGACAGGACCTAAGTATATGCATGATCAGGGAAGTGATGGTTGACTTACCATGCGAGCCGGCTATCACTACCCTTTTCTTATTCATGGTTTCGTGATATATAAATTCCGGAAATGACAGTACATTCAAACCTGTCTCCCGTGCACGAACCAGTTCGGGGTTATCAATTCTTGCATGCATTCCGAGGATCACATAATCCAGTTCAGGTGTGATCCTTTCAGGAAACCATCCCATTTGCGGGGGCAGCAGATTGAATTTCTCCAGATGTGATCGCGAAGGTTCAAAGATATCATCATCCGAACCGGTAACCTGGTATCCCCGGCTCTTCAAGGCAATCGCCAGGTTATGCATGGCGCTTCCTCCAATGGCAATAAAGTGAACTCGTTTCATTCAAAAGATCTCCTTTGTAAAGATGGAATAATTTTTAAATAATTTACCCGTTATCCTGCTGTTAATAAATTGTTAAGAACTGCCTTATTTTGTTGATAAAGGGCCACCGGGAGTGTGGAAAAAAACTCTATAACTAAACGAGGTGACGATTTTGTTTCGGTAACTGTTCTTTTATTTTTGTTGAAATTAAAAATCAGGGATGAATACGGAAAGATCTTCTTCAGTACATTGGGGACTTCAGCCCAGGCGACTGGGTGATAATGATTTTTTCAACCAGTTAGGCAAAGTTCCTCCGCAGGCGATAGAGATTGAAGAAGCGGTATTGGGTGCACTGATGCTGGAACGCGATGCTCTTTCCAACGTCATTCAGATCCTGAAGCCGCAGAACTTTTACAAAGAAGCGCATCAGATCATTTATGAGGCGATAGTGGAACTATTTAAAAGTTCAGAACCGGTTGATATCCTTACAGTTACAAATTACCTTCGGAAAATCGGCAAGCTTGAGAACATAGGAGGTCCCTATTATATAACAAGCCTTACTGCCCGCGTGAATTCATCGGCAAATGCCGAATACCATGCCCGTATCATTACGGAAATGTCCATTAAGCGGGAACTGATAAGGATCTCTTCGGAGATCCAGCAGCAGGCTTATGATGATTCGACCGATGTATTTAATCTTCTTGACAAAACGGAACAATCCCTCTTCGATATTTCTGAAACCAATATCCGGAAGAATTATGACAGCATGCGGTCGCTGATGAGCGATGCTATCCAGGAACTGGAGAAAAAGAAAAACATGAAAACCGGATTAACGGGCATTTCTTCAGGGTTTACAAAGCTCGACAGGATTACATCCGGCTGGCAAAAATCGGACCTCATCATCATAGCTGCCAGGCCCGGTATGGGTAAAACAGCCTTCGTACTTTCAGCAATGAGAAACGCCGCCGTTGACTTCGGCAAACCGGTAGCTATTTTTTCACTTGAAATGTCGTCAATACAGCTTGTAAACCGTCTTATTTCTGCGGAAGCGGAACTTGAAAGCGATAAAATAAAAAAAGGTCTTCTCGAGGAATATGAATGGGAACAGCTTCTTTATAAAACTTCGAAGCTGACCGAAGCCCCGATCTATATCGATGATACTCCCGCCCTTACAGTACTCGAGCTGAGGGCAAAATCAAGGAGGCTGGTATCACAACACCAGGTGGAACTTATCATCGTGGATTATCTTCAGTTGATGGCCGGTGAAACCAACCGGTATGGGGGCACCGGCAACCGTGAACAGGAAATTGCTTCCATATCCAGGGCCCTGAAGAACCTGGCGAAGGAATTGAATGTCCCGGTGATTGCCATATCGCAGTTAAGCCGTGCGGTAGAAACAAGGGGCGGTGATAAAAGGCCGCAGCTTTCCGATTTACGTGAATCAGGATCAATTGAGCAGGATGCCGATATGGTCATATTTTTATACCGTCCTGAATATTATGGATTCAATGAAGATGAATCCGGACAGAATATCAGGGGAATTTGTGAGTTACTGATTGCCAAGCACCGCAACGGGTCGACGGGATCCGTGAACCTTAAATTCATCACACATTTCACGAAGTTCTCTGACCTCGAAGATGACTATATGGATAAAGGGCAGGGCCAGGGTGTCAACCCGAATTTTATTTCTTATCAGAGTAAAATAAATCATGGCCGTGAATTCGGCAACCGGATGGAAGGTGAAGGCGGCAATGAAGAAGAAACGGGAGGGGATAAAGCTCCTTTCTGATCCCTAAAATCCTGAAAATATCAAGGCAAAACCCAGGTGACGTTTATTTTTTCTTTGAGCTTTTTGCTGCCGGTTTTTTAGTCTTTGCAGGAGCTGCGGATTTGGGCTTTGAGGGCTTCGCGGCTTTTGATGTTTTGGCAGGCGCCTTTGTAACTTTGGCTGCGGTAACCTTGGCTGTTTTTGCAGGGGTTTTGGTCACCTTGGCTGCAGCAGGCTTTTCCGCTTTTGGAGTCCGGGTTGTTTTCTTCTTTTTCTTATCCTTGTCCGGATCTTCAATGACATCTTCAACATCCACAAGAATCCTTCCGCAATGTTCACAAACAATCAGTTTTTTCTTTTCACGGACTTCTGCCTGACGTTGCGGCGGAACCACATTGAAACAGCCCCCGCAAGCTCCTCTTTTAACGGGCACTACGGCAAGCTTGTTCTTGGCATTATTCCTGATCTTAGTATAGGACTTTAACAACCTTTCGTCAATGGTTTTAACGGCTTTTTCCCTGGCCTTTATCAGTTTATTTTCCTCTTCCTGGCTCTCTTCACTGATAACGTTCAGCTCCGATTTTTTGGAATCCAGGTCCTTCTTCCTTTCGTTCAATGTGGATTTTGTGCCTGCGATCTGTTCCTTTTTTTCTTCCAGGGAAGTAAAACCTTCCTTTATTCTTTTTTCACAGATCTGGATCTCCAGTTGTTGCAGTTCTATTTCCTTTGTAATGGCGTCGTATTCGCGGTTATTCCTGACGTTCATCTGCTGTTCCGTATATTTCTGAATCAGCTTTTCCGCATTTTTGATGGCCTCTTTATTGTGGGAGATGCTGTTTTCAACTTCCTGTATTT
>JBJKSY010000047.1:0-7508 GCA_046703645.1 Cyclobacteriaceae bacterium | reverse complement strand
AATGTTCTTCTTCACAACGGAAACCAATTCCCCGGGCTGAACTGGTATCGGATTGCACAAAATAAAGTCCCCGGTCGCGGATTGTAATGACCTGGCCTGTATTCACCTCAAAGACAGAATCGCAGGTCAATTGTTTTTCAACATTTTTATCCAGTTGGTACATCGGAGGATCTGCAACCTCAAAATCATGGCGGTACCTGAAAATGAAAATGTGTTTTACGGAAGGATCGGCTGAAAGAAAGTACAGGCTGTCACCCTGGTGTATATAGGAACGGATTAAAGGAGCATGTGTTGATACGGAATAGAGGGTAAGGTCAGAATAGGGAATAATGGAAGGAGATCGCAATGGAATATCATACATGTAATCCTGCCCGCCGGAGTTCTCTGAAATATGGAATACAAGCAAATTGTTTTCTTCCGTATGCGGGATGCTGCTGTAAAACACGTAGGAACTGTATTCCTGACTTATACAATTCCTGGCCGAGTTCAACGATGTAATATAACCCGATGACTTGTCCTTATAACTTTTTCTTGTCTCGTAAAAAATATGATAATCCCTGTCAATATTTACCGGTTTTATGAAATCCAGCCTGAAATATAAATGAAAAGAATCAGCAGCTACGGAAACATGGTAGCTGAATCCGATTTCATTATAGGGATCATATTTCCATGAAAGGTTTTCATTTTCAAATGCTCCTTGTGAGAATACCGGGGAGGCAATTGAAAACAGGGTACAAAAAAATAAAACTCCCCTAATTCTTGCCATGCTGCTGTCCTGATTTAATTGCACTGTGCGGATAAAGATTGTAAAAACAACGGATATTTGCATTATTGCGCATACTAATTTAACAATCTTATATGAAGGTTTATACAACTGAGATCGCTTCTGACCGGCTTACTTCGGATAACCCGGTCCATCAGAGGCTTCTTATGCCATATTATTTTGTAAGGGATCATGTAAAAGGCGATTTAATTGAGCCGGGATGCGGTGAAGGAAGGGGAGTTTCCGTGGTCAGGGACCGTGTTTCTTCCTATACCGGGCTGGATAAGATCGGAAGCGTGATCGAAAACCTGCAGGTGAAATTTCCGGATGACAGGTTCATGCAGATGCATTTTCCCCCCATGAAAGATATCCCGGATCAGAGTTATGACAGTTGTATCTCCTTCCAGGTTATTGAGCATTTAAAAGATGATATTACTTTCATAAGTGAGATATACAGAATATTGAAACCCGGGGGGATTGCGATCATCACCACACCCAACCGGAAGATGTCCCTGACCCGGAATCCATGGCATATCAGGGAATACCTGCCCGACGAGCTTACGCGGCTTGCTTCCGGGGTTTTTACGCATGTTGAAATGATGGGAATAACCGGGAATGACAAGGTAATGCAATATTACGAGGATAATAAAGTGGCTGTCAGCCGGATCACCCGGTTCGACTTCCTCAATCTTCAATACCGCCTGCCGGCATCCTTGCTCAGAATACCTTATGATCTTCTAAACCGTCTTAACAGGAACCGGTTGAATTCCCGGGACACACGGCTCGTCAGCGATATCACTTTCAGGGATTACCTTGCTACCGATAAAGTGGCGGATGCCCTCGACCTTATGTGCATACTTCATAAATAAAAAAACCACCCGGAGGTGGTCTTTTTATATTCGTTCTTATTATTATTTTTTATCATCCACTTCTTCATATTCCACATCGGAAACATCACCCTGCTGCCCCGGGGATTTCTGCTCGCCTGATGACTGGCCTGCATTATCCTGTGGGGGAGTTTGTCCTCCTGCGGCTCCTCCGGAAGCGTTATACATTTCCTGGGAAGCGGCCTGCCATGCATTGTTAAGTTCCTGCATTGCGGAATCGATACCGGTCAGGTTCCTGTTTTTATGCGCTTCTTTCAGCCTTTCCAGCGACTTGGTCAGGGTCGTTTTATGATTCTCTGAAATTTTATCTCCATAATCCTTAAGCTGTTTTTCCGTCTGGAAAATAAGGGAATCGGCCGCATTCACTTTATCGGCAACTTCCCGTTCCTTTTTGTCGGCATCGGCATTGGCTTTGGCTTCATTTTTCATCTTATCGATTTCCTGGTCGGTAAGCCCGGATGAAGCCTCGATCCTGATCTTCTGTTCTCTGCCTGTCCCTTTATCTTTTGCGGAAACATGAAGAATTCCGTTGGCATCGATGTCGAAAGTCACCTCGATCTGCGGGATCCCCCTCGGGGCCGGTGGAATGCCATCAAGATGGAACCTGCCGATGGTCCTGTTGTCCTTCGCCATGGGACGTTCGCCCTGAAGAACATGGATCTCAACCGAAGGCTGACTGTCCGAAGCCGTGGAAAAGATCTCTGATTTCTTGGTCGGGATGGTCGTATTGGATTCTATAAGCCTGGTGAATACCCCGCCAAGAGTTTCAATACCCAGCGAAAGAGGTGTTACATCCAGCAACAGTACATCCTTCACTTCACCGGTAAGTACCCCACCCTGGATGGCGGCCCCAACAGCCACAACTTCATCAGGGTTAACACCCTTGGAAGGCTTTTTCTGGAAGAATCCTTCTACAATTTCCTGAACCTTCGGGATACGGGTGGAACCTCCCACCAGTATGACTTCATCAATATCAGCTGGCTGCATATTGGCATCGCTCAGGGCTTTCCGGCAGGGTTCCAGGGTCCGCTGGACCAGGTGGTCGACAAGCTGCTCGAATTTTGCCCTTGTGAGAGTGCGGACAAGGTGCTTCGGAATCCCATCTACCGGCATGATGTACGGAAGATTGATTTCCGTTGTGGTACCGCTTGAGAGCTCTATCTTGGCTTTTTCAGCTGCATCCTTGAGCCTCTGAAGGGCCATGGGATCCTTGCGAAGATCGATACCCTCATCCTTCTTGAATTCTTCCGCTAACCAGTCAATAACACATTTGTCAAAATCGTCTCCTCCCAGGTGCACGTCACCGTTGGTTGATTTTACTTCAAATACTCCGTCACCGAGTTCAAGAATGGAAATATCAAAGGTCCCCCCCCCAAGGTCGAAAACGGCAATCTTCAGGTCCTTGTTCTTTTTGTCAAGCCCGTAAGCCAGTGCGGCTGCCGTAGGTTCATTGATGATCCTTTTTACATCAAGCCCGGCGATCTGGCCGGCCTCCTTGGTAGCCTGCCGTTCCGAATCATTGAAATAAGCCGGCACGGTAATGACGGCCTCTGTGATCGTAGTTCCCAGGTAATCCTCAGCCGTGGATTTCATCTTCTGAAGCACCATAGCGGAAATTTCCTGAGGCGTATAAAGACGATCCCCTATTTTAACCCTTACTGTATCATTATTTCCACGGTCTACGTTGTAGGATACCATTTTGATTTCTGAAGGCACCTCGTTGAATTTTTTGCCCATGAAGCGCTTTATCGACATAATGGTGTTTTGAGGATTGGTAATAGCCTGCCGTTTGGCAGGATCCCCGACTTTCCTCTCCCCGTTTCCATTGTCCAGAAAGGCTACAATGGACGGGGTAGTTCTCCTTCCTTCACTGTTTGGGATTACCACAGGTTCGTTCCCTTCCATAACAGCTACGCAGGAATTTGTTGTTCCTAAATCTATTCCAATAATTTTTCCCATTATTATTACTTTTTATTTCAAATCTTAAGACACATTACTACTCCTATCAACAGATATGCCAAGGGGTATAAATGGCGATTTCGATGACAGATTGTCAGGATTTTAAGGTTATTAAGTAAATCACGGTCAAAATAGGACTGAATAATTAAAAAATGCTTTCCAATGGATTAGCACGGATTATTCAGAAAGCCTGAAATTCAATGTCTAACCTTTAAAATTCACCTTAATGGAATATATTCAGAGACACAGGTTTCCGGATAATAATTAATTCTGATTTCATTGAAATATTTCCATTTATTTTTTTAGTTTTATTTTTCAAATAAAAAACTGTATTATTTTAATATAGCACCGGATTGATGCCGAAACTTTGGAAAGACTCATTTCTGGGTACTTCATTTATTTTTTTCATGATATTCCTGATCTATAATGTATCGGCATTGGGCGTATTTAATCTTTTTGATCCTATTGGCGATGCCCTGTCGGATATGCAGTTTACCGATGTTGTATTTTCAAGATTAAGGGAGGTCCCTAAAGCCGACACAAATGTTGTTTTGGTAAATATCGGATACCTTGGACGCAGGGAACTGGCCCAGGAGATAAACCTTGTTGCAAGTTATCATCCTAAGGTTATTGGAGTGGATGCCCTGTTTTCAGGCCCCAAACCGGATACGGTCGGTGATATGCTCCTCGCTCAGGCCATTAAAAATGCCAGTGACAGTTCCAATATTGTGCTTGTCAATAAATTAGCCTATAACGACAGTACCGGACAATATGATTCCATAGGTCATTATTACCCGTTATTCAGTAAAAATGCCACAAAAAATGCCTATGCGAACCTGCCGACCGACAATTATGCCAGACAGCAGGAACAAACAAAGATGACGAGGACTTTCACGCCCAGGGTATACCTGAAAGGAAATAAAAAAGATGAAAAAATCGCTTTTTCAGTTCAGGTGGCTAAAATATTTGACCCTAAAGTTACCCAGGAGTTCCTCGACAGGAACCGTAAAACCGAGGTTATCAATTTCAGGGGCAATTACATGTCATCGGGATATCAGGGAAGAACACAGGCCCAGTTCTTTGCGCTGGATATCGAAGACCTGTTCAGCGGGAATTTTGAACCATCGGTCCTGAGAAATAAGATCGTAATGATGGGTTTCATGGGGAATAATATACATAGTAAAAGCCAGGACTGGGGGGACATGTTTTATACGCCCATGAATCCTTCTTATGCCGGCAAGTCCAATCCTGATATGTATGGAGTGGTTATTCATGCCAATATAGTCAGCATGATCCTTCACAAGTCCTATATTAATGTGCTTCCACCCTGGCTTGAGCACTCAATTGGCATAATAATTGTTTATTTCAATATTGCCTTTTTCACTATAATTTACAGGAAACTTTCCCGTTGGTACGACGGTCTTACCAAGATGATGCAGCTTATTGAATTATTGTTATTTACGATTATCATTATCATGTTTTTCAACAAGTTTGACCTGAAATTGAACCTCACGCTGGCTTTTGCGGGCATAGCCCTGGCCGGTGACGGACTCTAATTCTATTATAGTGTTGTTGTTAACCTGTTTTCGAGAGAAGGCAGGGCAAGTTTATTGACCAATGAAGAAGAATAATGGTTTTTAATTAAATAATTTATCGATGAAAACTAAATTCATAACCACCACGCTGATCTTCTTTTTGTCCTTCACGGTTGTATTTGGCCAGGACTACGCCTTCAAAGTACTGGGCAATAAAGGAGATAATGAGGCGAAAGCCGCGGGGGGAGACTGGGTAGCCCTGAAAATCGGGTCTACAATAAAGGAAGGAGAGACCGTAAAGGTAGGTCAGGACTCCTACCTGGGACTTTTACATAACTCGGGAAGAACATTGGAATTGAAGGACCCGGGAGAATACAAAGTTTCTGACCTTGAGAAAAAGCTCAGTTCCGGCAGCGCTTCCCTTGCCTCCAAATATGCTGATTTTGTTTTGAGTAAGATGACAAGTTCCAACCAAGGTAACAATATGGCAGTTACCGGGGCCGTTGAGCGGTCGGCAGATGATAATTCCATCAAGGTCAACCTGCCCAGTTCCGTTGACCTGTACAATCCGGATGCCATTATAACCTGGAACCCGGTTCAGGGAAACCCCACTTATGATGTTATGCTTAAAAACATGTTCGATGAGGTTATCATGGAAACTACGGTGGATCAGCCTTCGATCAAATTGAATTTTGATGACCCCAAACTGAAAGATCAGCGCCTGATAATTTTCAGCGTAAAAGTGAAAGATGACGATTCCAAGCAGTCAGGGGAATATGGCATCAAGAAGCTGACCCCGGATGAGGCACAATCGATAAAGACGTCACTCGATTCACTCAAGACGGAGATTGGCGATTCTACAGCCCTGGATAAGATTATTCTTGCATCCTTCTATGAGGAAAATAACCTGCTGATCGATGCTGCTACCAATTATGAATATGCTATTCAGATGTCACCGGGCGTAGATGACTACAAAAATGCTTATAAACAATTCCTGGTCCGGAATGGCCTGAGCAAATAAATTTAGTTTTCATAAAATACAGAATGAAGGGGTTTTCAGATCTGAAGACCCCTTTTATTTATCAAGCCCGATCATTACGAAGGCTCCCCAGTAAATCGGGTAAATATATTCATTCCGGATCTCCTTTTTGGCATCTACGAAGGCCTGACGTTCATTGCCCGTACTGAGCCATTTCTGGTAAAATTTCACCATTAATTTTTGCGTGACTTCATCTGACACCTTGAATAAGCTCATGATCAGTGTTTTTGCCCCCGCCACAAGGAATGCACGCTGAAGCCCGTATACTCCTTCACCGATCTGAACATCGCCCAGTCCGGTTTCGCAGGCACTGAGCACTACAAGCCGGGTATTATCAAGATTCATATTCATGGCTTCATAGGCAGTAAGGATGCCGCTTTCGAGATTATAGTTATAGCTGGTGGTTGCCAGCAGGTCACCCGCGCCTGAAAGTAATAAACCGGTCCTCAGTAAAGGGTTTTCAAGAGCTTCATAGTTACTGAGCTGAATACCTTCCAACTCCGTCCGTAAGGGTTTGGCGGAAGTGAAAAACCCATGGGTGGCAATGTGGAAAATTTCGGGATCGTCGATTTTCTTAAGGTTGGTTTCTGTCGCACTGTCCTGCAGGTAATCTTTAGTTTTCCAGCCGTCATTGCTCAGGATCTTCCCCAATTGTTCTACTTCCACCTGGGTTCCCGGAAGGGCGGAGATCACATACCCGTCCTTTGCTTTCATTTCTGACTGGTCCTTGGAGGATACATAGAATTTCGGATTCCCGACCAGGGAAGCCGTCTTGTCATTTTCTGCATTTGTTCCCTGTACCTTGACCAGGTACAGGTCCTTTGTATTATTCACAAGGATAATATTCGAGTTATCAAGCACATATTTACCGTCAGGTGTAGGTATTGCTTCAAGGTTGATCTGGTTGAAAACGCCGTCAGGAGAAAGATAAATGGTGGCGGCTTTTCCGAAGGCCTTTTCAAAGGGTTCCCAGTAAACAGCATAGGAGGTTTGATCGGCAAGTTTGAAACGTATGGCATTCCGGTAGGCTGCAAAATATTTGTTTTCCATATCATTACCGTCACTGAAAGTAAAATACCGCGGCGTATTGGAATCCTGCGTGACATATACCCCCATATAAATGACACTGTCGGTGAAATCCTGGTTGAAATATCTGAAGCGCAAAATTTCCACGGCCGATTCACCGGGCTGCAAGGCAGATTTTACATTTTGCCAGGTGATCTGCTTTTTCTCGAAAGTGCTGGAAAATCCGATCGTCTTGCTGCTGAGTTCCTTTTCTAAATTCTCAATTTCGTTCCTTAGCTTGTCGGTATTTATATTTTCTT
>JBJKSY010000046.1:0-4721 GCA_046703645.1 Cyclobacteriaceae bacterium | reverse complement strand
AGATGAGCGGCCCCGCCGGCTCCGGCGATAATTACTTTTATTCCTCTTTTATCTGCATTTTTTGCAAATTCCATCAGGCGGTCCGGCGTCCTGTGTGCGGAAACAATCGACACTTCAACAGGAATTTTCAATTCTTCCAGGAATAATGCCGCCTCTTTCATTACCGGCAGGTCGGAATCGGAACCCATTACTATGCTGACAACTGGTTTTCCCATGATAATATTTTTAAGTTGTTTTTAATTTGCTTGGCTTTTTCCCAGGCCCGGTTTATATCATGATCCAGAATGGTCGCATGCCCCATTTTCCGCATGGGCCGTGTTTCTTTCTTGCCATAAATATGGATCTTAACACCTTCAATTGCCATGCAACTGGTAAGACCTTCGTATTTTACCAGACCCTTGTGCCCCGGTTCTCCCAGTAAATTTACCATAACCGAAGGGATCTTGATATCGACACTTCCAAGCGGGAACCCGAATATTGCCCTTAAATGCTGTTCATACTGCGAGGTGTAGTTCCCTTCAATAGTGTGATGGCCGCTGTTGTGCGGCCTGGGGGCGACTTCGTTTACCAGCAACTTATGATCGTCGGTAATAAAAAGTTCAACGGCCATGACTCCCCGGATGTCAAATGCCTTTGCTGTTTCCACGGCAAGATCACGGGCCCTGTCCGCCATCGTCAGATCGATCTGGGCGGGGCAAACAAGGAAATCGACCAGGTTTGCCTCTTCATTGAAGATCATCTCAACGACGGGAAATGTTTTTAATTCGCCTTTCGTGCTCCGGGCTACGATCACCGAGATCTCTTTATGGATCTTTTCTTTTTTCTCAAGTACCGACGGTCCCTTCAGCAGGTTATCCATATCAGCCGGGGAATTAACGATCTTTACGCCACGACCGTCAAAACCGAATTTCCTGGTCTTCTGTACAAAAGGCAATGTCCACCGTCCTTCATTGATTATTTTCCGGATTTCATCCTCTGATTCCGCAAGGATAAAATCCGAGGTATCGATTCCGGCTTCCCTGAAACGCATCTTCTGCAATCCCTTATCCTGGATCAGCTTAAGCATAACCGGGTCCGGTATCACTTTTTTCCCGGTTTCCTTAAGATGAATAAGTGCATCGGCATTAACATGTTCAATCTCGAGGGTCACCATATCGGTTTTTTCACCGAACCTGACAACCGTATCGAAATCATGATAATTGCCCTGAAAAAAACGCGTACAGGTCGTCGAAGCCGGTGCAAAAAGGGCCGGATCAAGTACATAGGATTTAACATCCCAGTTGCTTGCAGCAAGAGTCAGCATTTTTCCCAGTTGGCCTCCGGCAATGATTCCCAGTTTAAAATCCGATGTAACGAGTTGTTCCATGAAATATTTAATTTACTAAAACCTGCAAATTAGCAATATTGTTACAAAAATAAGAAAGTGCACGCCTGTCGGGCCCCGGATGGCCGTAAATGCCTGCCCGGGTATAGTATTTTTTTATGCCTTTTTAATTGCCGGCATTGCTATGAATGATTATGAATAAGTTGCCGACAGGGTTTCCAGCCGTGATCATCGAATGTGCCGGTTGAATCCTGGTATCGGTATATTCATTACATGCCGGCTGGTTTAATAGTTCAGGGAGGCAATGTTTCTGCTTTTAAGAATCCGGCAGGACCGGATCATAGAAATTTTCGATGATCTTTTTCATGATACCTTTTTTGTTAATTTATTTAGGTAAATAATTTTATTGCAGGCAATTCTTGATTAATTTTCAAGAAATTAAAATCCTTAAGGTTCAACTATTTACCTTAAAAGCGATGTTTAATATTTTAAAATTATTAAAGTTGGATAATATACTCGACAGCCTGACCAGGTATATAGAGACAAAAGTTGAATATTATAAAATTCAATTCAAAGAAGAATTGGCCAGGACATTGTCAATTCTGATTTTTGTTTTCCTGATCTCGATGGTATTGCTGCTCTTCCTGATTTTTCTGAGCTTTTTTGCAGTGGTTTTCCTGAATCATGTTTTGCAAAGCCAGTACCTGGGATTTCTCATCATGTCATTTGTTTACTTGATCCTTGGACTGTTTATTTATGTTTACAGGGAAAGCCTGATTTTTGGAAGAGTCTTTAAGGAGCTTTTCAGGGATAATTCGGGTAAGGAATAAATTAACCTCTTTTGGATGTACGCAATTGTTGAGCAAAAGAAAGCGGAATTGAAGAAGGCGGCCGAACTGCATAAGGATGAATTTATTTCCGGCTATTCTGATATCCTTAAAAGTCCCAATTCGATATTAAGGCTGGGTGTACTCGGAGGGGGATTTATCCTTAAAACAATGCTGCCTGAGAATGAAGCATCCCGGGAAAATAAATTCGGGATTAAGGAAAAGGATACAAAAAACAAACCGGATGGATCGGAAGAAGGCGGCTACAGCCAGTTTAAAATTGAATTCAGGGAAAAGCTTATCCTGGTTCTTCTGGAGATATTACGTCAGATACTTCTAATGTTTACCGAGAAATTAATCCCGGCTAATGACGACAAGGATTTACGATAGCCTTTCAGAAAGAAAGAAAAACGGCCGGAAATCCTTTGCTGTTCTGATTGATCCTGATCATACATTTGATCCCGGCAAAATGGACCGGATCATTTCCCTCGCTGTCCAATTCAATACCGACTTTTTTTTTGTGGGCGGCAGTTATTTCCTGGAAAACAATATCAGGGAATGTATAGATAAAATAAAAAGCGCCTGCAATATTCCCGTGATTTTATTTCCGGGCAATGTTTCCCATATTGATTATAATGCCGATGCCGTTTTATTCTTATCGCTTATTTCGGGAAGAAACCCTGATTACCTGATCGGCCAGCACGTTATTGCAGCACCGGGATTAAAAAAGAAAGGAGTAGAGGTTATTCCCACAGGCTATATACTTATTGACGGCGGCCGGACAACAACGGTCTCCTATATCTCATTTTCAAATCCTATCCCGCAGGATCAGCCCGGCCTGGCTGCCGCTACCGCATTGGCAGGTGAGATGCTTGGACTCAGGCTGGCATATCTGGAAGCCGGAAGCGGTGCTATCAACCCGGTTTCTGAAAAGGTGATAAGCCAGGTTTCATCCATGATAAATGTTCCCCTGATCGTGGGAGGCGGAATAAATTCTCCCGAAAAAGCGGAATCTTCTTACAGGGCAGGAGCTGATATGATAGTTGTCGGAAATAAGATTGAATTATTGCCCGAATTCATCGGAGAGATTGCTGCAACTAGGGATAATTATAATCTTATCAAAGATTGATCAGGGATTCCCTCTTTCTCATTTTACCGGCGGGTATGCCGAACATCATTTTAAAACGGCGGCAGAAATAAGCGGTGTCTTTATAACCCACTTCCCTTCCGATGTCGCGTATGCTTCGCTTACTCGTTCGTAAAAGATGAACGGCTTTTTCCATTCGCTGGTACTCAATGTAATCCTGCGGATTGATCCCGGTCAGCATTTTAAAATACTGACCCACGTAATCCTCTGAAACATTCGCCACATTGGAAAGGATCTTATTTGAAAGATCACCATCCAGGTTCTCTTTGATATAGGTAAAAATGCTGATAAGCCGGGGATCCTTGAAATAAGTGACATTCGTAGCAAGCTGCTCGACAAATAGCTGGTTTTTTATAAGATAGCGAATCAGCTCAACCACCAGGTATTCGGTATTGATCTTTACGATCCTTTCGCTGCCGGCAACCTGTGACTCGGATTCTTCAAAAATTATCCTGAGCAATCTCGATATTTTATCTTCCCGTATGACAAACGGCTCAATGTCAAGTGATGCGAAAAAATTCACCGAATCAAAAACTTTGGATTCAAAAGTCAGGTAGCTGAAATTATCCTGCGAAGTATAGGAAACTTCGGAATAATCGATACTTTGAAGAAATGAATCTTTTTTCCCGGAACCTGCTTCACTGGAAAACTTCGAAGGTTTTCCGCTTCCATATGTGACCGGAATATTTTTACCTCCCGGAATGAATAATACTTCCCCGTCTCTTACGGCCGAATTCTCTTTGCCAAAACGGATCTCTCCTTTATTCACCAATAATAAAGTATTCTCAACATCATAGTAATTTTCATTCGAAACCGTCTGAATTACTTTGATGGTTTTTGATTTATTGTACTTTACTCCGAGTGATTCAATTATTTTATTGTAATCTTCCATGCACCTGATCTTTCAAGATCGTACCTGAATATGGTATTTTCCCAAAGAATAGTTATACAATAACAATAGAAAAATTTATTATTCCAAACGCCATATTGTAAAAGTACAAAACGATTGACAAAATATTCAATTTTTTAACTCATTATAACTTAACCTGAAACGGGCTTTATATATAACTTTTCCAAGAAAATGCCCTAATTAAGGGTTTTTCGGCATTTTTAGGCTCATATAATTTTATTATGAATATTGGTTCCGGGATCTGATATTTTAATATTTCAGGGACACAGATATCCCCGTAGATATTGAAGATTAAATTTCAGGCCGGTTATTAGAAATCTAATGTTATTTATTTTTTATAAAAATATATTACTTTATAGGCCTGATAATTATAATATTCACATAGAATTTATGATTTTTTTAAAAATATTCAGATTTTAGTTCGCCGGCGGCTGTTATCGGGCACCTGATTAAAATGAAAAGACCTCAGGGTGATAAAATGGCATCACCCTGAGGTCTTTTTGAATGATACAA
>JBJKSY010000045.1:0-5340 GCA_046703645.1 Cyclobacteriaceae bacterium | reverse complement strand
TACGGGCGGTCCGATTCACGAGGCCTGCCCGGCCAGGAGGGCGACAGATTTCATTATTTTTAACCGCATTCATCCAAATGATGGAACATCGAATAAATATAAGCTTTGTCTTAAAGACTTGACGTTTAATGGGAATTAACCGGGTAGTTTAAATACAATATATTATTCGGATTTATGGATTGAAAATAATAAACAAGGGAGCACTAAATATTCCATTGCCATCAGAAAATATCCAACTGATCTTTCAATAAACGGAATGATTTCCTGTGCAGGGGAGTGGTACCATGTTCCTGAATAGCCTGTCTGTGTAGTTTTGTAGGATACCCGAAATTCCTGTCCCATCCGTATCCCGGAAATTCTCCGGCAAGTTCCATCATCATCAGGTCACGATACGTCTTGGCAAGAATGGAGGCCCCGGCGATAGCCAGATAAAGGTTATCCCCTCCTACCTGGCAATGGTAAGGGATATCTTCAAAGGGCATAAACCGGTTGCCGTCAACAAGGATCATCTCAGGCCGGGTCCGGAGATTTGAAATAGCCCTGTGCATTGCCAGGAAGGTAGCCCTCAGAATATTCACTTCGTCGATTTCATCATTGCCGGCAAGCCCGATCCCGTAATCAACGGCATCTTTCAATATTACCTCCCTGAGTTCAAGCCTTTTTTTAAAGGTCAGCTTTTTTGAATCCCTGATATCCCCGTTTTGGTAATCCGGGGGAAATATTACGGCTGCCGCCACCACAGGGCCCGCCAGGCAACCACGACCCACCTCATCACAGCCAGCCTCTACCAATCCATTTTTATAACAGTTTAACAGCATACCCTGTGAGTTCCGGAATTGTTTACATATTTACGGAAATTTAACAAACATGAAAATAATGAATCCCTGGACAAAACTGAACGAAACCAGGATCTATGAAAATCCATGGATCATTGTTGATGAACACCAGGTTATCAACCCAGGCGGTAACCATGGAATTTACGGGAAAGTCAGTTTTAAAAACAAAGCAATCGGGATCATCCCGCTTGATGAACAACTGAATACGTGGCTAGTTGGTCAATACCGTTATACGCTTGATGAATATACCTGGGAAATTCCTATGGGAGGCGGTCCACTGGATTCAGACATTTTGGCTTCTGCCCGGAGGGAACTTAAGGAAGAAACCGGAATTACTGCCGGCGAATGGAAGATGATCCAGCGGATTCATACATCCAATTCGGTCACAGATGAAGAGGGATTTATTTTCATGGCGAGGGATCTGACCTATGGCTCTACTGCGTTTGAGGAAACCGAGAAGCTTGAAATTAAAAAAACTCCATTGAAAGAAGCCATTGAAATGGTAATGGACAACAAAATCACCGATGCCATAAGCATTGCCGGATTATTGAAAACCGGGCGCATGCTTTCCGTCTGAATTACAGGAAATCCACGTCGATATTCAAAGGGTATTTCATCAGGTATTGCAATGCCAGGGAGGCGGGCATATCTTCATACATCATTTCGTATAATTTCTCCGTTATCGGGGCTCTTATTCCAAAATGTCTTGCCATGCACCGCATGATCCGGATTGTATTTATGCCTTCGGCCGTCTCTTCCATGGTGCCGAGTATATCACTCAATTTTTCTCCCTTTGAAAGCCGGCAGCCTACAGAAAAATTCCTGCTGAGTTCGCTGGTGCAGGTGGTGACGAGGTCTCCTACCCCGGCCAGCCCGATAAAGGCCTTTACATCTCCTCCCATGACTTTCCCCAGGTAGATCATTTCCACCAGGCCGCGGCTGATCAGGAGTCCCCTGGCATTTTCTCCCAGATTCAGGCCGGATACAGCCCCGGCCGCAATGGCAATTATATTTTTCAAAACTCCTGCCAGTTCAATGCCTACCAGGTCAGTGCTGCCGTAAACCTGGAACCTGTCGGTCCTCAACAACCGTTGACCTTCGTGGATCACTTCAACGAAATTGGATGCTACAACGGTAGCGGCCGGCAATCCATCGGATAATTCACGGGCGATATTGGGGCCTGCTAGACAGCCTACCCGCAATACCGAGGATTCTTCCGTGATCAATTCACTCATGGTCTTTACGTCATCCCTTGTCAGCGGCTGAACATCACAATCGATATCAAGGTTCAGGTTTTCAACAGCCAGACCCTTTGTTCCATGGATCAGGATATGGTAAGGCTTAAGATGAAGAGAAAGAGTTTTAATAAGATCGCGGAAGGAACCTGAAGGTACCACCGGGAATATGGTCTCACAATTATCCGCCACATAGGCGAGGTCATCCGTGATTTCAATATTCCCGTTGAGAGGCTGCCCGCTGCAGAATCTTTCTTCCCTGACTTTTTTCACCTGGTCCGGATTCCGGCCGTAAATGATGACCCTGGAATTCCTTGCCAGTAAATTGGCGATGGCCGTGCCAAAAGTCCCAAGCCCGATTACCCCGACCGGTATATCAAATGAAGTTTTCAAGCCCATATCCGTCCAGCCTGTTTCTGTAATAATATAAAGTTGTAATATCGTGCGAAGCAACAAAACCCTTTTTGGTCAATACCAGGGGTCTTCTTGTATGGAATATCCCCAGGTTATTTATACCGAACTTAATAAGTTCATCCAGGTCATCATGAAAAAGATGGTCTGAAAGCTGAATCTTACCCGATTCATTCATATGCTTGACCGTACTCAGCAATTTGGAATAAATTTCCCGGAATTCTTCATAGGGAATCACAAGCTCCTCGACGGGTACCCTTAAAAGTCCGTAGAGGTCCAGGCGGGAATTCATTTTCCGGAAAATTTCAAATCCTGCAAATGCGCAGAGATGGCTGGAAAATACCCTGGCATTCTTATGAAATTCCTTCACTATCTTATCAGACAGCATTTTTGTATATTCATTTTCCCGCTGTGAATTAACGCTTATCTGTCCGTTCAATATAAAATAATCGCGTATATCGATCTTATTTCCGTTTTTATCATAACTGTTGCCTTCATGATCAACGGCGTTCCCGAAAAGGTCCATCGGAGTTCCGATCGTAACAGAAATATTGGAACCATGCAGGAAAAACCGGGTAAGGAACCTGAGTATCTTGAAAGAAGTTGAATAGCGGTCTGACTCGAGGTAATACCGTTCCTGACCTTTTTGGGCAAGGTAATCACGGATCAACTGGACCGCCTCAAGCACGAAAGTATAATTAATCACCATCGGGACGATGAAGATCTTATTTATATCTCCCCCGTTCGCGGCAACAATGTTTTTACGCTGCGTTTCTATAGCAGTACCCAGCAAGCCGAGTTTAAGATGGCTTTCAATCTGCCCCGAACGTGACCGGGTCCCTCCCGGGAAGAAAAGGCTGTGACAACCTTTTTGCAAGGCAAGGCTTGAATAGGTTTTCAGGGTTTCGAGGTACAGCATATTTTTCTTCCTGCGGTCGACCTTGTAGGCTCCCAGGCTGTTCATAAAATAGGCGAAAATGGCAATGTTGAACAGATTCAGGCCTGCACCGTAAATAAACGGCGGAAGTCCAAGGGTATGAATAACATATCCAATGGTTATTGAATCGAGGTTGCTGAAATGAGTCGGCACCATGACAATGGTTCCGATCTTAGCCAGCTTCCTCAATTTTTCAGCATCGCCTTTTATATGAATTTTATCCTGGAGTGTAAGCGACCCCTTGAAAAGCCCCCGAAGTCCGTGAAACCTTGCCGCATTCAACAATCGCGAAAAACCTACAGTCACTATGGTCCGGGTCATCCTGTACCTGGACTTTTTAAAATTACCGGCAATTTCGTTGGCATAACGGGCAATTATATTCCGCAATATATCGTCCGTTACCGATTCAAGTTTCTCCCTGTCACTCAGGGTCACTCCTGCCAGTTGTTTTTTTATCTGCGTCCAGTAATGAAACTCATCATCAGGATCTATTTTCCATGGGTTCTCCTTAATTCTCAGCAATTCCCGGAACATGGTCAGCTCAATCTCTTCCCTGAGAAGTTCCGGGGTGTTCCTGTTTTCCTTGATGATTTTATAACTGGTCTCTATAACCTCTTCAATAAATTCCTTCCTGTTTTTTGCCAGTCTCACTACCGGCCAATCATCCGGTCCCGGCAAAATTGGAATGTAATTTTTCTTATCCTTGTTGAGCTCGTCTAGTGCCATCTCTGTTCAAACCTCCATGAAGCTGCCGTATTCATTCCGCGTTGCTAAAAACTCACGAACAGTACTGATTCCGGCAAAATCTTCCAGCATCAGTCTATCCGGGAAAAAAACCCTGATCCGGTTATAATCATATTCGGGTAAATATTGAATTCTGATACGGGAGTTTAAAGGGTTGAAAACAAAAATCAAATCCTCATCACTATAATTCCCTTTCCTGATATGATCCAATGCTTCTGAAAATTCAAAGGCCAGAATAATTCCCCGGTTAAAGTTAAAGAAATTCAATACATCTTCCCCTTCCGCATCGCTTTTTTTAAGAAAAATGAAGTAACTGAGCCTAAGTCCTGTCATACCCATCCGGATCTTATTGGCCAGGGCAATGAATTTCCTGATGCCCTGATGATGCTGCCTGAAGGGGAAAAGGTAATTAAGCTGGCTGGCATTTATATGAAGAACATCGCTGCCGTTCCAGCCCAGGTAAAAAACAAAAACCCCGGCCAGAAGGGTCACTACTGTCCATTGCGGATCCAGTGAAAATCCGGAAAAGGCGACCAATACGAAAGAAAGCAATATTCCCCCAGCCACCAATGGCAGGAGCAATTTTTTATGCTCAATGTCAATTACCTGAATTTCACTTAAATCAAACGACTCAATGCTTTTTCCATTCACAATCGAAAGTTGTCTGGAAGTCAGCATGCATCGATGCCTTTCATCACCGTCCTTAAACAAGTAACATACGGCTATATTTTTTTCAGCCTGTTCACCGGAAGGCCTGATGTGACCGGAATTCATACGGGAAAAAATAATGATTAATTGAATAGGAATGAAAAATGAATCTCTTAATTATTGAAATTAACCGGCAAAAGTGTTTGAGTGAAGTGGTATAATAAGGAATTATTTAGGATATTCATGCAATATTTGAAGGGTACCCATCATGCTTCACAGGTTTGTTTGCCTGATCTGTTTACTGTTTTTTCTGGGTGAAGCGGGATATTGCCAGATTCGCCAACCCAACCGCTTTGAGATTTCGGTTGAAAACAGCAGCGAGGATTTTACCATTGTTTCTGCCGATTCGGCCGGTCTGGTCCTGGTGCGTAAAAATTCCGAAAAACGGGAGAAAAACAAGATCGCATGGGAACATATCGTACTGGACTCCGCCCTGGTCAAACGACGAATCGATCAGATTTATGTTGAT
>JBJKSY010000044.1:0-3497 GCA_046703645.1 Cyclobacteriaceae bacterium | reverse complement strand
AAATGAATTTGCCTTTGCGCTTCAAAAAAAGAACTGACCTGACAAGTCACCTCCTCACCTTATCATCTCTCTTTTCATTTAAGATTGAGTGATTGGGGATTGAGTGATTGGTGATTGAGCGATTGGTGATTGAGCGATTGGTGAATTTAATTGTTCACTTTCACCGATCATACCATTTGTTCATTTATTGATTTATTGATTTATTGATTTGTTGATTTGTTGATTTCAGGTCCGTTCATTAACCGATCACCTATCACTGGTTACTTGTCACTTGTTACTTGTCACTCGTCACTTGTTACTTCTCACTGGTTCCCGACCTTAAACTCCATCAACCTTGCAATGCTTTCCGCCCTGGATTTTGCTTCTTTTGCATTAACCCCTTCGAACAATTCATCGACGGTTTCGGTAAACAGCTTCAGCCATTCGGAAAATTCTTTCGAAGTGAGCTTTACTTTTTTATTGAGCTGGATATGAGGTCCCATCACATTCCCCTCGTAAGACCGGTCCCCGAGTAAAAGGCTGCTCCAGAATGCGTACATCACGGGAAGATGTTTTTCCCAGTCCAGTTTGGCGATGTCGTCAAAGATGTAACCCAGGGTTTCATTTTTACGGACTTTCCCATAAAAGGTATCAATAAGAAGCTTGATGTCTTCTTTGGTCTCTATATTCTTTTTCATCACAACGGTAGTGCACTTTCAAAAATAGCATTAAAATATTTTAATCATTGGAATTAAAGATGTAATTCAGAAATAATGGAATTGAGAAACTATATTTGATTTTATTTCCAGATTTCTCTATCCTCCCAGATATCAGCATGATACCATTTTGATGACACTACCGTAGGAAGCGAAGAAATTTTTCCAAAATTCATAATCGTAACAGATTCTGAATCCTTTGGAGGTTTTTTATAATCTACAATATCATTTGAATTATACGCTGGGGCACAAAAATAGATTAATAGTTTTTCAGCCTCCAATAAACTATTTTCTGACTCATTACCTACATCGGTTGATTTCCATATTTTTCCAAGATAAATTTCGACCTCATCGAATTCATACTTTATCCATTGGTCATAATGGCTTTTAATTCGTTTTGAAAATGATCCATTGGTCTGGCCAATATATAATAGAACACCTCTTCCATATATGGTATGAGTTCCGTAAATCTGATACAAGCCGTTCTTATACTCTATATCCTTTCCAGCCACAACCTGGCCTGGAGAATAAGGCCCTTTCCATAATATTTCAATTGTTTTGTCTTCGTTACTCATTTTCTTTGATATTTTTCGAGGGTAATAATTTCCTTTACAACTTATTCCTATTTTATTCCAAATTTCATCAATTCACAGTAGATAAACAGAATATTCCATATTTTGGAATATTTTAAACGTGTTGTATGGGTAGTCTCAGTTATACACCAACATCGCACTTTTAATCGAATAATTTGAAATTAAATCGTACCAAATCAGAGAAAAAAATATTTTGTTAGTGACCTGGTTAATCCTATTTAGGCTCGTGCAACATCCTCTCTGCTACGTAATTTATGTGTAATAATCAGTCTATCATCAGCAAAAACCATAATCATTTATTTTTAACCAGTTTTTCATGTCGGATAAAATTGATTGATATTAAAATTTTAATTCTTAATTTTCGTCGACCTTCAGTTTCTCTAAAATTTTTTAAATATGGAAGATCCTTCCAACCATATTGAACTTCTCCTCGAAAAGCTCAATGGCCTCGTAAAAAACCAGGAACACCTGCAAAATGAAATCCGGGAACTCCGGGAAGAAATCAATCAACTTGCCGTGAAGGAAAAGGCTTCTCCCGTAACCCCGGCAGCTCCTGCTCAAACTGTCAGCGCCCCTGTAGATTCCCCGACTATTTCCGCACCCGTGAAAGCCCCGAAAAAGGAAAAGGCTTCCGGGGTCAGGGCCGATATTGAAAAATTCATCGGGGAAAACCTGATCAACAAGATTGGCATTGCCATTACCATTATCGGTGTAGGCATCGGCGCCAGGTATGCCATCGAGCACCAACTCATAAGTCCCCTGACACGTATTATACTGGGCTATTTGGCAGGTTTCGTCCTGCTGGGCTTTGGCCTGCGCCTGAAAAAGAATTACGGGGATTTCAGCGCTGTGCTCATGAGCGGGGCTATGGCCATATTCTATTTTATCACTTTTTCAGCCTACAGCTTTTACGACCTGCTGACACGCATCCCTGCCTTCGGCCTAATGGTCATATTTACTGTCTTTACCGTTTATACAGCCATCCGCTATAACCGACAGGTGATCGCCCATATCGGACTGGTGGGAGCTTATGCCGTTCCTTTCCTGCTCAGCACAGGATCCGGGAGGGTGGACATACTCTTCACCTATATGGCCATCATCAATTCGGGGATCCTCGTGCTTGCCTTTAAAAAATACTGGAAGCCGCTCTATTATGTTGCCTTCGGGCTGACATGGGTAATGTACCTCGCCTGGTACTATTCCCGATATGACAGTTCTTCCCAGTTTGCAATATCCCTGGTTTTCCTGTCGGTATTTTTCGTATTATTCTATGCGACGTTTCTTTCCTACAAGCTCATACAAAATGAAAAGTTCGCCGCCGATGATGTCATCTTTCTCCTGGTCAATTCCTTTATATTTTACGGGACCGGCTATGCGATCCTGAACAACCACGAGTTCGGGAATCGTCTGCTGGGCCTGTTTACTCTTGCCAATGCCGGCATACACCTGATAATCTGCAGCATCATTTACCGCCGGAAGCTTGCCGACCGCAACCTGTTCTACCTGGTGATGGGGCTGGTGCTGGTCTTTATCACCCTGGCCATCCCTGTACAATTGAAAGGGAACTGGGTGACCCTGCTCTGGACCGGCGAAACAGTGGTACTGTACTGGATAGGAACCACAAAGAAAACTCCGTTTTATGAAAGGATATCCTATCCGCTTATGTTTCTTGCTTTTATAAGCCTCCTCCATGTTTGGAGCCAGGATTTCCGGTCTTCCATCCCTGGAGAAAATTCCGAATTTGTTCCGTTTTTCAATATACGTTTCCTGAGCTCATTCCTGTTTATCGCAGGATTAAGCTATATCAACTACCTTCATGCTGAAAGACCTGATAAATCAGGGATCTATCCTGACCGGTCCTTGTCCCAGCTTGTGAGCTTTGCCGTTCCCGCCTTTCTTTTGCTTTCGGTCTACTATACTTTAAGGATTGAGATTTCCGGTTTTCTCCGGTTTCATTATCCGCATTTTCAGGAATATGCCAATATCTGGTACACCGGTTATACCATGTTCTTCCTCGCCGCTGTTTTTTACCTTAATCACAGCAGGATCAAAAGCCGGGTGCTGGGTTATATAATGCTGGGCATCTCTGTTTTTGTGCTGGCGGAATTCTTTTCCATCAGCCTCATTGACCTGGGCCGGCTGCGCGACAGCTTCCTGGATCAGACCGTCGGGGCATATTCCACACGTGGCATCTATTATTTCACGGCCC
>JBJKSY010000043.1:0-6467 GCA_046703645.1 Cyclobacteriaceae bacterium | reverse complement strand
AGCCGGAAGTCCGGCTCTCTGAAAGAGTCATGGACCAGGCCAGGAGGCCTATTTTGAAAATGCTTGAGATTTCTGCCCGGTGACCTTAATTATTTACTTCATTGAAAAGATATCAATCAGATTTTTTAGTTATTGGTTCGGGAATTGCCGGACTGAATTTTGCCCTGAATATCGCCGACCACGGATCGGTAAATATTATAACAAAGCATAAAGCCGAGGAATGTAACACTTCCTATGCCCAGGGTGGCATTGCTGCCGTTCAAAGCACCGAGGACAATTATGAAACTCATGTCAGGGACACTCTCATTGCAGGAGCAGGACTCTGTCATAAGGATTCCGTTGAAGTTTTGGTAAAGGAGGGTCCAGAAAGAATTAAAGACCTGATCCGCTGGGGCGTGGAATTCACTAAGAATCAGGATCGGGATGATTACGAACTGGCTATCGAAGGGGGACATACAAAACCCAGAATACTCCATGTCAGGGATTACACAGGGGCTGCCATACTGGATGTTTTGCTAAAACGGGCGAGGGAACATCCCAATATCCGGATATTTGAAAACCACCATGCGATAGATATCATCACAGAACACCACGTGCTTGGAAACCTTCAACAGGCATTCAATATTTGTTTCGGTGCGTATGTCTATTCAGCCGATGACAGGCAGGTACATATATTTGAATCGAAATATACCATGTTGGCTACCGGGGGAGCTTCCCGTGCTTATTTATATTCAACCAACCCCCGGGGCGCTACAGGTGATGGCCTGGCGATGGCATACAGGGCAGGGGTCAGGATCGCCAATATGGAATTTATTCAGTTCCATCCGACAGCGCTGTTTCATAAAGCGGATCGTATGTTCCTGATTTCCGAAGCACTCCGGGGTTTTGGCGGGAAGCTGATCAACATGGCCGGGGAAAGGTTCATGGATAAATATGACAGCAGGGCGGAACTGGCACCCAGGGATATAGTGGCGAGAGCCATCGATACTGAAATCAAAAAACGAAGGGAAGAACATGCCTTGCTGGATCTCACACACCTGAATGCCGAAGATGTAAAGCTGCATTTTCCGCAGATTTACAACTATTGCCTGAAGAATATTAACCTGGATATTACCACCCAGCCCATCCCGGTTGTTCCGGCGGCACATTATCTCTGCGGGGGAATCATGAGCTCACTTAACGGTCAGACTTCCATGCAGAACCTTTTTGCCTGCGGAGAAATTGCCCACACAGGGATCCATGGAGCCAACAGGTTGGCAAGCAACAGTCTGCTGGAAGGTCTTGTATTCAGTTACCGGGCTGCAGCTAAAATTAAATCAAAACGGCCCAGGAATTTTTCCAAGGTGATGATTCCCGACTGGGATGAATCGGGAACCGCCAACCTTGATGAATGGTATCTTATCAAGCATAACCTTCAGCAGATCCAGCACCTGATGTGGGATTATGTCGGAATAGTACGTTCTACCCAGACCCTCGAGAGGGCATACCGGAGGATACGCATGATCTTTGACGAAACGGAAAATTATTATAAAAGAAATAAGCTGACTCCCGAACTTATTGAATTGAGAAATCTTTCGATCGTTGCCCTGATCATAATCACCTCAGCATTGAGAAGAAATGAAAGCCGGGGTTGTCATTTTATGTCCGATATTCCTCACTCGGATGACCGTTACCTTAAAAACACGATCCTCTAGGGCTCAGCTTATCCTGCTCCAGTTTATGATGTGCTGACCCAGAGAATCGATCTGATCCCTGATACTCCTGTTTTCTTGCGTTACCAGTTCGGGATCCTTTTCAAGAATTTCTGCGGCTGCTTCCCGCGCTACCCTGAGGATCGGACTGTCGGTACCCAGGTCGCCGATTAAAAGTTCCAGCGCCCCGCTCTGCTGAGTTCCTGAAAGGTCGCCCGGCCCCCTCAGTTGAAGATCAATTTCAGCAATCTCAAACCCATTGTTAGTCCTTACCATGGTTTCCAGCCGGGTCCGGGCTTCCTTTGAAACACGGGGATGGCTCATAAGAATGCAATATGACTGTTCAGCGCCGCGGCCGACCCTTCCTCTAAGCTGGTGTAATTGGGCGAGGCCGAATCTTTCGGCATTTTCAATGATCATGACGGTCGCATTAGGCACATTGATCCCCACTTCTATCACCGTTGTCGATACCATGATCCGGGTCTCACCGTTTACGAAACGCTTCATTTCAAGATCTTTGTCGGCGGGTTTTTGTTTTCCATGGACGATACTTGCCTTTAGATCCGGGAAAGCGCGACATATACTTTCATAGCCGTCGTAAAGATGTTTCAGATCAAGCTTTTCCGATTCCTCGATCAAATGGTAAACGATATAGACCTGCCGTCCTGCTGCAACCTGTTTTCGGATAAAACCGAATACCTTGAGACGGCCTGATTCGAACTGGATCAGAGTTTTAACAGGTTTCCGGCCTTTGGGCATTTCATCGATCACCGATGTATCGAGATCCCCGTAAAGGGTCATGGCAAGAGTTCTCGGGATCGGTGTGGCGGTCATGACCAAAACATGAGGGTACAGGTCGACATTTTTTTCCCATAACCTGGCGCGCTGGGCGACTCCAAACCGGTGTTGCTCGTCAATAATCGCGAGCCCCAGCTTATTAAAGGAAACATTTTCTTCGATAAGTGCATGGGTACCGATCAAAAGGTTCAGGGATTTGTCGGAAAGCGCCTCAAGAATTTTTCTTTTCTCCGTTTTTTTGGTTGAACCTGTCAATAAGGCGACGGAGATCCCCATAGAATCCGCAAAAGATTTCAAATTATGAAAATGCTGTTCGGCAAGAATTTCAGTCGGGGCCATTAGCGCGGCCTGGGTATCATTTCCAACAGCCAGCAACATTGCCAGGAAAGCCACGATGGTCTTGCCGCTACCCACATCGCCCTGAAGCAGCCTGTTCATCTGGTGCCCGGATTTCATGTCATGAAAGAGTTCCCTCATCACACGTTTCTGGGCTTCTGTCAACTTGAAAGGAAGATGTTCATTGTAAAACTGTGTTAAAAGGCCGGTATCCTTCAAGGGGTAACCGTGGAATTTATTGCTGCGGGCCACCTTCATTTTCAGCAGCTTGAGCTGTATGTAAAAAAATTCCTCGAATTTCAAACGCATCCTCGCACGGGCAAGGGATTCTTCAGACTCGGGGAAATGAATACTTTTTATGGCAGTCCTTTTATCGACCAGCCTGTATTTATGGATTATATTTTCGGGCAGTGTCTCCCTCAGATGGTCAATTGCAGTTTCAAGAAGAGTAGCCTGAAGCTTGGCAATTGCCTTTGAACCAAGATATTTCATTTTCAGGCTTTCGGTAGTCGAATAGACCGGGTACAGCCCCGGCATGATCTTTTTCTTTAGAAAAGGCTCAAACTCAGGATGCGCGATCATCAGCAGGTTGTTGTAGATCATTGTTTTCCCGAAAAACACATATTCGATTTCCTGCTGCAGTTTCTGTATGACCCATTTTGCTCCCTGGAACCAGATCAGTGTGAGGTCGCCGGAATCGTCTGCTATATGAACCAGCAGTCTCTGTTTTCCCGGCCTGCCTACAAGCTGGTACCCGCGGATAAATCCCTTGCATTGCACATATTGCATCGAGGGATTGATATCCCTGATCCTCAGGAATGTGGTCCGGTCTTCATAACGGAAAGGGTAATGCTGGATGAGATCCCCGAAAGTGAAGATCTTTAATTCCTTGTTCAACAGAGCCGCCCGCTGGGGACCTACTCCTTTCAGGTATTCGATTTTGGAATCAAAAAACCCAGGCATAAAATCAGATCCTAATTTTCAGTTAACAATAATCAAATATTTCACAAATCAGAAATTATGACCTGAAATCCTTTCAGGTAAAATTTAAAGAGGAGATCTAGTGAATAGAATAAATAATGAAAATTACACCGACTGAATTGAACCGGGGGAAAAGAGGGGTTTTCTCAATTTTTCCATTTCAGGGTGTTGAGCATATGAAATATATCGACACGGATATAATTTATTACCGGGGCAAGTGAATCGTTTTTTGTAGCGGTTTTGAAGTACAAGGCCCCCCGTAAAAAGTGCCGTGTGGAATCCGTTGTGATGAACTGGATCTGGGAAGGCACCTCGCCGCTGAGCTCTGCAATGGAAGCCGTAAGTCCATTCGCTGTTCTTACAATCGATTCATCAATGGCGTCGGCTTTAACCTGATGCTGGTTGGTCAGTTTTATCGCATCGGTAACATATTCCTTTGCGAGATCTTCCTTGTTATGGATTTCCTTATAGGTAATCTCAATATTGGCCCCCAATGTATCATAAATAACATCGATCCAATATTTTTCTCTGGTGGTTCGGGCATCAGGCTTGATTCTTTCCTTCATTTCATTCATTATCATCCACGACGAATCCCTTGTGATCCGGGCATACTTTGAAAGTTCAAAGGAATAGGGAAGTGAATCAGGAGATTTTACATAAGCATGCGGAGGCAATTCTATGCGGTTATATCCCCTTGGTTTGGGAACGTAATCCCTGGAACAGGAAAATAGCAACACTGAGAAAACCAGGAATAAGAAAAATATGCCTGTATACTGTTTTATTGTTTTCAAGTTTCGTCTTTCTTTTTCAGGGATGCCGGTGATTTGATCAATACCCTGATCCTTTTTATTCTTTTATTATCAACGGAGACTGCCGTAAACACAAAATTGGAAAATTCTATTTTTTCGCCGATCCGCGGAAGTTTGTTATGGAGTTCCAGCAGTAATCCGCCCAGGGATTCACTTTCCCCCTTCACCTTTTCAAATACTTCAGGATTAACTTCTACCACCTTACAGAAATCATTCAATGAAGTTTTACCTTCAAAGATATACGTATTATCATCGAGTTTATTATACGCAATTTCATCTTCATCAAATTCATCATTGATCTCTCCGACAATCTCTTCTATTATATCTTCCATTGTAATAATACCAGAAGTACCCCCGTATTCATCAACTACAACGGCAATATGTACCCTTTTCTCCTGGAAATCCTTCAACAGGGAATCTATTTTTTTGTTTTCCGGGACGAAATACCCTGGTCGAAGAAGAGTCTGCCAGGTAAAGTCTCTGCCACGGTCGAGGTAAGGAAGGAGATCCTTTATATAGAGAATCCCCTCAATATTATCTATGGTATCCTTATAGGCCGGGATCCTTGAATAACCGGTTTTACGGATTTTGTTCAGCAATGTATGGAAATCGGTCTCAAATTCAAATGCAGTGATATCCATCCGTGATTTCATCACCTGTCTTACCGAAAGGCTTCCGAAATTCACGATCCCTTTCAGGATTTCCTTTTCTTCCTCTGATGTTTCCTCGGTAGTCAGCTCCAGGGCCTGTCGAATTTCCTCCTTGGAAATCTGGTAAGCTTTTTTTTGCACTCTTTTTTCAATTAGAGCGCTAACAGAAAGCAGGAACCAGGAGAGAGGTTTCAGGATCTTTGAAAGAACAAACAGAAACCCGGCCGTAATCCGGGCAACTTTTAACGCATTCGTATTCGAATATACTTTCGGGGTAATTTCCCCGAAAAAAACAAGAGTGAATGTTATTACAAAGGTGAGACCGACAACAACGATACCCACCAGGGAGCTTGTCCCGAAAATTTTCCAGGTAATAAAGGTCGATATCGTCACAATTCCGATGTTGACAAAATTATTGAGTATCACGATTGTTGCGAGTAATTTCTGAGGTTCGCTGATCAACTGGAAAATAATTTTATCAGACCGGCTTTCGCTGATTTTACAGGTATTGATCTGGTTTCTTGTAAGTGAAAAAAATGCTACTTCGGAACCTGAAGCCAAGGCTGACAAAATTAGCAGAATGACCAGGATGAACAGGTTAGCCGTATAAAATATAGCAGGACTGGCCTGCAATAAAATAAATCCAATTGAAGCAGGATAAGGATCTTCCAATGGGGTAATGTTATGGATTAAAAAGGCAAATCATCATTTCCCTCTGTTAAATCAATGGGTGGGACTGCCTGTTGCGTGGAATTATCAATATTCCCGGAATCCTCATCCGTGGAGGTTCCCCTGGAACTTAAAAGTGTCATATTAATTCCCCTGATCTTTGTAAGACTTTTCGAATTCCCGTCCTTGTCCTGCCAGGAATCCGTTCTGATCTTTCCTTCAATATAGACAGGACTGCCTTTGCGGAGATACTGTTCGGCAATTTTTGCCAAACCTTCCCAAAGCTCGATCCTGTGCCACTCTGTCTGCTTTACTCTTTCCCCTTTATTATTAGTATAGGCCTCGGTGGTGGCAATATTGAAATTGGCCACCGTGGCTCCGCTGGGTAAATGCCGTATTTCAGGATCGGCTCCCAGATTACCGATTAAAATGACTTTATTAACTCCTTGCATATTGTAGAACTTTAGCTGGTTAAGAATTATAAAGTGCAAATTTAGTTAAAAAATAGCTTCCTTCAAATAATTATCAATTAA